>JBMSXH010000017.1:0-14545 GCA_049425445.1 Phycisphaerales bacterium
CGCGCGAAGCTCATCGCCGACGTCGAGGCCTACTGCGAGGAACTCCGTCCGATCGAGGAGATCAAGTACCTCGAGCGCGAGTTCAACCCGGCGATCGCGACCCTCGCCAAGAAGCACGGGATCTGCGGCATGCCGCTGCCCAAGCGCTACGGCGGCCGCGGCTCGGACAGCCTCACCTACGCCCGCATGCTCGCCCGCATCAATCGCGAGGGTTCCGGCCCGCGGACCTTCTTCAGCGGGCAGAGCTCGATCGGCCAGTACCCGATCCTCAAGTACGGCACCGAGGACCAGAAGCTCCGCTACCTGCCCAAGTCCGCTGCGGGCGACCTGATCCTCGCATTCGGCCTCACCGAGCCCGACGCGGGTTCGAATCCGCTCGAGGGCACCACGACCTATCGCCGCGAGGGCGACAAGCTCGTGATGAACGGCGTCAAGTACCTGATCTCGAACGGCTCGATCGCCGACGCGGTCATCGTGTTCGCCTTCCCCGAAGGGGCCGAGGGCGACGCGCGTCGCATGAGCGCGATCATCGTCGACACCGCCGGCGAGACCTTCGAGAAGGAGCAGATGCACTCGAAGCCCGGCATGTACACCTGCGACACCGCGATGTTCTCGATGAACGAGCACGTGATTCGCGGCGACAACATGCTCGGCAAGGAGGGCGAGGGCTTCCGGATCGCGATGCACACGCTCGTCTCGGGTCGCCTCTCGGTCGCTTCGGGCTGCCTCGGCTCGATCGAGGACTGCCTCACCGAGTGCATCGACTGGGCGAAGACCCGCCACCAGCACGGCAAGGAGATCGGCCGCCACCAGCTCGTGCAGGACCACCTCGCGAAGATCGAGATGGCCCGCGCGACGAGCGAGGCGATGATCGAGCGGGCGGCGCTCGCCAAGCAGGCCTCCGACGACGCGCCGGGCGACAAGGCCCTGCTCGCCGACGCCGACTACAAGGTCGCGCAGGCGAAGTTCTTCGCGAGCAATGCGGCTTGGGAAGCTGCCGACCATGCGGTCCAGATCTTCGGCGGCCGCGGATGGAGCGAGCTCTACCGGCCCTTCCGGCACCTGCAGGACGTCCGCGTCTGCCGGATCTACGAGGGCACCGACGAAGTCATGAAGCTCAAGATGGGCGCGAAGCTTCTCGGCAAGGACTACGAGGCCTTCAAGTAAGTCGGCGCGTCGCCTCCCGATCGATGGGGCACGACGGCGGCTCGACTGGCCGGCGGCGTGTCCCGCAGGAGGTCCCATGCGCATCGCGATCAGCGGTTCCCACTCGCTCGGCAAGTCGACGGTGGTGCACGACTGGGTGACGGCCCACCCGGAGTACCGACGCGAGGAGGAGCCGTACCGGGCCCTCGGACTCCACGGGCCGTACGAGATCCGCTTCCGCGACGAGTCGACGCGGCTCCAGAACGGCCTCCAGCTCTACTACTGCATCGCCCGGGTGCAGCGGCACGCCACGAGCGACGCGACGGTCATCTTCGATCGGGCGCCGGTGGACTATCTCGCCTACTCGCAGTTCACCGCCGAGTGCGGGACCACCGACATCGACGACGCGTTCGTGGAGTCGATGGTTCCCGCCGTGCGTGAGTCGCTCGATCGGCTCGACATCCTCGCGTTCGTCCCCGAGTCGAAGGAGTGGCCGGTCGAGATGGAGGACGACGGGATCCGGCCCGTCGATCTCGGGTACCGCGATCGAGTCGACGCGATCTTCAAGCAGATCTATCGCGAGGGTCGGTTCGGGGTCATGCCCGCCGACGATCCGCCGCTGCTCGTCGAACTCTCGGGACCGCGATCGCGGCGCCTCGAGCAGCTCGAAGCGGCGATCGCGCGTCGGAAGCGCGGCTGATCAGCCGGCCGCGAGCGTCTTGCGCACCGCGTTCCAGCCGTCTTCGAGGACCTTGTTCGCGGCGGCCTGGATGAGCGACGGGCCGACCGCGGACACGAGGCCCTTGCGTTCGACGACCTTCGCCTCCCACGAGGCCCGGGTCTCGGCGCCGTCGCCGATCGGCTCGAGCGTGATGGCGCTCTCGATCGTCATCGACATGCCGATGCCCTCGCTCTTCGCGGTCTGCACGAGCTGCCGGCCTGGCTCGGTCTCGTCGATCGTCATGGTCACGCGAAGCGTGCCTCGCAGGAACGAGAAGCCCGGCTTCACGACGAGCTTGAGGGTTCGGTGATCGACCCGATCGACGCTGGTCACGTCGGGCATGTGCTTCGCCACGCCCTCGAGCGCGATCAAGGCGTCGCGGACCGCCTGCGGAGGGTGGGGAAGCGTGGTGTCGCCGAGGAAGGGAGGAATCGCGGCCATGGCGGCGTCGTCTCCGATGGATGGATGATGGGAAAGGCGCGATCGAGGTTCGTGGTGACGCCCCCTCCGGCTTCACCACGTTGCGCGATGGCGATCACTCGCCGACCGCGACCTCGGCGCCTTCGGCGATGTAGAGGATCCGCGTGCACGCCTTGCACTGGACGACCGCGTCGGCCGGCCCGGCGAGCCGCGAGAACGACTCCTTGGGGATCTCGAGGTTGCACGCGCCGCATGCGTACTCGCGATGCCGGCGGCTGATCTCGATGACCGGCGCCATCGCCTCGCCCTCGGTCTCGCTCGCGACGCGTTCGAAGACCTTGCGGACGTCGGGCGGAATCGCTCGGGCCGCCTGCTCCCGCTCCTCCTCGAGCTGGCCGAGCCGCTCGCCCACGTCGGCGTGCCGCTGGTCGAGATCGGACTTGGCACGATCCCGCACCGTCGTCCGCTCGTCGATCGAGGACTGCAGCGTCGCGAGCTGGGCTCGAAGCGCTTCGGCCCGCTCCATGTGCCCGAGGGCCTGGGTCTCGATCTCGTCCCGCTTGCCCTGCAGGCTCTTCACGTCGGCGAGGATCGCCTGGTACTGCTTGTCGTTCTTCGAGGCGTTGAGGTCGAGCCGGAGCTTCTCGACCCGCTCCGCGATGCCCTTGCTCTCGGTCTCGAGGTTGCCGGAGATCGCCTCGAGCTGGCGGACCTGTCGACGGAGTTCCTCGGCCTGCTGGTCGAGTTCGTCGAGGACTCGTTGCTGGGCGTTCAGGAATCGCTCCGCGGAGTCGAGCCGCTGCCGAAGCCCTGTCACCTGGGTGTTCACGCGGTGGAGGGTCATCAGCTGCTGCTTCAGGCTCATGGAACGGTTCCTGGGGCGGCGGTCCCGGAGCGAAGCGCCGCGGTCGAAGTCGAAGTCGCGATCGTACCGCGTCCGCCGCTCTCCGCTCGGCCGGGAATCGGGGGAATCCGCGGTTTCGGCAGGACTTCCCCCGAGCGTCTCCGACGGATTCACCGGGCAAGCACGAGCGGCAGGAGCAGCCCGGCGGGCAGGAGCGAATCCATCACATCGAAGATCCCGCCGAGCCCGGGAAGGGTGCGACCGGAGTCCTTCGCGCCAGCGACACGCTTGAGCAGGCTCTCCGCGAGGTCGCCCGCCTGACCAAGCAGGCCCATCGCCGCGCCGAGGGCCGCGCCGAGGGCGGGAGCGACGTGATCGGCGGGATCGCCGAGCGAGTGCGACCAGGTGGCGAGTCCCCATCCGACGAGCGTCGCGGTGGCGATGCCTCCGAGCAGGCCTTCCCAGGTCTTCTTGGGGCTGAGCCACGGCACGAGCTTGCGGCGACCGATCGACAGTCCGGTGAAGTAGGCCCCGATGTCGCAACTCTTCGCGGTGAGGACGGCACCGCCGAGGATCCAGGCGGCGTGCTCCTGTCGAAGGATCATCCAGCCCCCGAGGCAGCAGCCCGCGTAGGCGACGCCCAGCGCGACGCCCGCGGCGCTTGCGACCGCGGACTCGAGCCGATCGGGCCGCAGCGTCGCGGCGAGCGAGGCGACGACGGTCGCGACGATGGCGATCGGCACCAGCAGGGCGGCCGCGGCCCCGGCTGGGACCAAGGACGCCAGCAGCGTGGAGGCCGCGACCAGCGCGGTGCCGATCGCGACGATCGGGACCGGCGTGTGTCCGCCGCAGCCCTGCAGGAGCGCGCCGATCTCTCGGCCGAGCAGCGTGGCGACCACGAGGATCGTGAACGCGACGAGCACCAGTCCCCGTGGCGCTTCACCACCTTCGCCCGCGATCGCCGACCAACTCTCGGCGGAGAAGGCCGCGGAGAACGGCATCGCATCGAGCCAGACCATGGCCACAAGCAGGGCGATCAGTCCGGAACCGGTGATGAGTCGAAGTCGAAGCACGTGGGTGGTCGGCGGTGAGGTCTTCGAAGAGGCATGCCGCAGCCGTGGCGGCGCGGTGTTCGTCGGTCAGTATCGAGGCGTGCCCGGATCGATCTCGAGCGACCATCGGTCGATGCCGCCGGCCATCGAGCGGGCAGTGTCGAATCCCGCGGCCTGCAGGAGGCCGACGACCTGCATGCTTCGAACGCCGTGATGGCAGAAGACGACGATCGGCGGCGGCGAGTCGCCTTCGAGATCCTCCCGAAGATCCTCGATCCACTGCATCGCCAGATTCATCGGGACATGCCGACTGCCCTCGATCGTGCAGAAGGCCCGCTCATCGTCTCGTCGACAGTCGACGAGCAGCATCCGATGCCCCTGCGCAAGCGACTCGGCCACCTCGCGAGGCGAGATCTCGAGGGTCGGCTTGATCGGACGGTGACGATGGAGGCCGTCGGCCGGCGACGACTCCGAACCGCGATCACTCGCCAAGAGCAGGCTCCTCGATCGCCGGCTCGGCTTGAGCGGCCGATGCGGTCTGCGGCAGCACCTCGTACCGCGCGGGCAACGGGCCGAGCACCACGCTCCAGGGAGGGCGCACGACCAGCCCGTACGGCGACTCGATCAGGCTCCAGGCCGCGCGAAAGGGATCGGCCAGACCATCGAGCGCGACGCGGCCTCCGTCGGAGGCGACGATCACCGCCGTCTCGGCGGTCGGCATCGCAGCGCTGTCGACGTCGCGCCCCGCCATCACGGTGGGCGTGAAGTCGGGAGTCGGATTGGTCTCGACCTGCCCTCGCGGCGCGGCGATCACCACCAGTTCCCACGAGCCGCGATCGACCTCGCTGAACCGCCAGCCCTCGGTCGACTCGGACGGGCTTCCGGCAGCGACGTTCGCGGTCGGGGCTTCGAGATCCGGGAGCGTCGTGCCGAGCGGGCCCGTGCCTCGGTTGAGTTGGCCGGTGCAGGCGGCGAGCGCCGCGATCAAGCCGCCAGCGAGCAGGCAGACGACGGAAGGCGTCGCGGAACGGAGGCAGGGCAGAGGCATCACGAGATCGTAACGGGCGCGGCGCGTGGCGACTCCGGGGATCAGGACGCGAGGCTCGCGAGGGCGCCGGCGAGTTCGGAGGCCGCCTTGCCGTCGCGGGACGCCTCGGCGGCGGCGAGTCCTTCGCGAAGGCACTCGATCGCCTCGGGAATGCGGCCGAGGCCCTCGAGCACCCGCGCCTTGTGGAAACGGGCATAGGCGTGGGAGGGATCGGTCGCGATGGTCCGGTCGAACCACGCGATCGCCTCGCCGGAGTCGCCGAGGCGGGCATGCTCCTGGGCGATCGCGTACAGGCAGAAGGCGTCGCCGGGGTCGGCGTCCACCATCTTCATGAGCTTGGAGAGACGGGATGGAGCGTCCATCGCGCGAGTGTAGATGGAGCGGCGACCATCCGCCTCGTCGCGCCGTACCCTCTGACTCCCATGATCTCGCGAACGACCCTGTCCCGAACGTCCGCCGCCTCGCTCGCCGTCGCGATCGTCGCCATGCTGCCGGTCGCCTGCTTCACGCCGCCTCCGCCGCGGGAGTTCGCGCCGCCGCCGCCGCCGGAGGCGCGACTCGTCGATCTGCACGGTGGGTCCCACCGCGTGTCGCTCGTGGCGAACGGGCGTTGGTACTGCGGCGTCGGCTCGAGTCTGCTCGTGGTCGACCTGCCGAAGGGACGGATGATCCGCGAGATCGAGTTGCGGGAGCCGGGCACCGGCGGACCCGTGAGCGACCTGCTGCTGCTCGAGGATGGTCGCATGCTCGCCGTGCTCGAGGACACCGCGGTCGTCGAACTCGATGTCGACGATCGTGGCTTTCCCGAGGTGTCGCTCGAGACCGATGCGGCGACGCTGGGTGTGAAGCCTCGTTGGATTCGCGAGATCGACGACGTGGTCTACGTCGGAGGCGTCGGAGGCGTCGTCCCGCTGTCGGCGCCTGGTGCCCCGCGACTGGCCGAGACGCTCGCGGAACTCGATCTCGAGGAGGCGGGGGCGCTCGTCGAGACGGCCGAAGGCCTGGCGGCGCCGACCGGGCGACGGGTGCATCGGCTCGAGGATGGCCGCTATCTCGGTGCCGCCACCATGCTGCTGCCTCTTCCGCAAGGTCTCGGGACGGAGGGCGGGCTCGCGTACGTGCTGCAGGGGCGCACCGCGGCCGAGGTGGGGCTGATGACCCCGGACCTTCGCGTCACCGCGAGCCATCCGATTCCCGGCGTCGTGCGGGCGATCCGCGCGTTTCAGGGCAAGCTCTGGGTCGTCGACGACGAGGCGATCGTCGCGATGCCGATCGAGGGGACGTCGCTCGGTGAACCCTCGATCGCCCGAGTGATCGGCGCGCTCGATGTGGCGCCGGTCGACGAGCATGCGGTGGCGGTGTGTGGACACTTCGGTCGCGCGCTCTACCGCTCGAGCGCGACCGAAGACGGACCGGGGGACACCTTCTTCGCGGTGCATCGCGAGCCGTCCGATCTTCGGGTCGCAACCCACGATGGACGCATCGTCGTCGCGTCGGGCCCGGGCGGCACCTGGCGATACGAGCCCTCGCGCGGGGCCGAGATCGTGGATCCGCCGAACTCGCCGTGGCAGGCTTCCAAGGTCGAGGCGAAGGCGATCTGGGGGCTCGCGACCATCGACCCCGACGGCGCGGGCGTGTCGATCGACCAGTCGCCGCTGCCGGCGTTCTCGTGGAGCCCGGATCCGCCCGCGACCGTGCACACGCTGCTTGCGGTCGGCAACTCGCTGTGGGTCGGCCACGACGACGGGATCGACCTGCTTCGCTTCGAGCCGCTTTCGGAGAAGCCCAGCAGCGACGCCGAGTTCCCGCCTGGATTCCGGCACGTCGGCACGCTGCGGTTCGCCGGCCCGGTGCGGTTCCTCTTTCCGCAGCGGGTGGGCACCGCGGTCAACTTCGTCAGCGAGTTCGGGGGCTTCGGCGTGGTGGACGAGAAGTAGCCGCCTTCGCCGAAGGTCGCTTCGCGTTCGAGCAGAACCGTCGGCAGATCTCGTCTTCGCCGCAGGTCTCGCCGCGAGCCTTGCACGCCCGTCGACCATGGAAGATCAGGAGATGGCTCAGGAGCGTCCAGCGCTCGCGCGGGAAGAGCGCCATGAGGTCGCGCTCGACCTTCGCCGGATCGTCGTGGCGGGTCAGGCCGAAGCGCTTCGAGAGGCGCCCGACATGCGTGTCGACGACGACGCCCTCGGGCAGATCGAACGCGTTGCCGAGGACGACGTTCGCGGTCTTGCGGGCGACGCCGCGCAGCGCGAGCAGCGCGTCCATGGTGCGCGGCACCTCGCCGCCATGCTGCTCGACGATGGTGCGCATGCTCTCCGCGATCGCACGGGCCTTGTTCCGGAAGAAGTTGAGGCTCGACACGTACGGTTCGATCTTCGCAGCGCCGGCGTCGGCGAGGGCCTGCGGCGTCGGGAACGCCTCGAAGAGCGCCGGCGTGGCCTTGTTGACGCCGACGTCGGTCGACTGCGCGGAGAGGATCGTCGCGACGAGCAGCTCGTGCGGCGTCCGGTAGTCGAGTTCGCACTTCGCATCGGGATGCCGGGCCTTCAGGGCGTCGAAGATCTCGGCGGCGCGGGCCTTCTGCGCGGCGGTCTTGCGCGGAAGCGGCGCTGCACGACGGGCGGCGCTCACGCGCGACCTCCCGCCGGCGCGGCGGGAAGCAGGAGCGCCAGCGGCAGGGCGAGCGCGACGAGCAGCATGCGGAGACCGTAGAGGCGATCGGCGAGGACGTGCATCGCGTCGAAGCCGTCTCGCACCGCCAAGGCGTTCTCGAGATCGCCGGCGAGGAGCAGGGAGCGGTACTCCTCGAGCCACACGAGCATCGAGGGGCCGATCGCGAGGTTGTGGCCGAGCACGAGCCCGAGCGCCGCGGCCGCCAGCGCCATCACGAATCCCGCGAGCTTCCGGCCGGGACATCCGCGCAGCCTTCTCCAGCACCACGCCGCGGCGAGGAAGGCGAGTGGCGCGAGGATCCACTGCGCGAGATCGGTCATCGCGAAGACCCGATCCATCACGAAGCCCGCGGCAAGCCGGCCGGATGCTGCGGAGTCGCCCGATTCGACCAGGATCTCGTAGCCCGGCACGATCACGCCCTTCCCGGCGAGCGACGGGAACGCGGCGATCGCCGCGACGACGACGGCCACGCCGCAGGAAAGCCACAGCGCGAGCAGCCAGGCGAGGAATGCCGCGGACGCGCGGGAACCTGTTCGGTCGGAGTCGGCCATGGGCGGATGCTACGAGCCGACGACGCGAAGGGCGTTCGGACGCCCCCGAGGCCTGCATGGTCCGGACCTACACTCCGGCGATGTCGCCTGGCTCGGCCGAACAATCCGTTGAACGGCATCTGGTCGCGGTCGCGCTCGATGGCCTGGCGCTCGAGCCGCGCGAGGCGTTGGTGGCGCTGCGGGCGTCGGGCGTGTCCGCCGTCCAGTGGCCCGCGATGCGCAGCGGGATTCGCCCGCGCGATCTCGACGCGAGCGCTCGGCGCGATCTCCAGTCGACGCTGCGACGCCACGAACTCGCCATGAGCGGCGTCGACCTGTGGATTCCGGCCGAGCATTTCGACGATCCGACGCGCGTCGATCGCGCCGTGTCCGCGGTCGAGGAATCCGTGCGCTTCGCCGCGGAGTTCGGGCGCTGCCCAGTCTCGATCCGACTGCCTGGAACCGCGACTTCCGGCGCGGGCGAGCAGGGGCTCGAGTCGGCGATCTCCGCCATCGGGGCGATCGCCGAGCGGCACGGCGTCCTGCTCGCGGACCATGCGGTTCCGACGACGCGTCGAGAGTCGATTCGCGTGGGGATCGATCCGGTGGCGTGCCTCGCGGCGGGAACCGACCCGGCTGCGGTCGCGATCGAGCACGCGGGTGACGTGGCGGCGGCGAGGCTCGCCGACCTCGATCGAGCGGGGCTGCGATCGCCCGTGGGAGATCCCGCGGAGGGGCGGCTCGACCTTCTGCGGTACCGGGTTGGGCTCGAGGTCGCTGGACTGCGGGGTCTCGTCGTGATCGACCCTCGACAGTGGTCCGATCCGCTCGCGGGCGTGCGTCGATCGGCGGCGGCGTGGACCGAGGCGGGACGCCCCGCAGGCTGGAGCCACTGACGATGAGCGACCTCCCGACGGCGATCCTCGGTCATGGCGTCGATCTGGTGGAGGACGCCCGGATCGGCCGGATGGTGGCGGAGCACGGGGCTCGATTCGTCGAACGCGTCTTCACGGCCGGCGAGCAGGCCGACGCTGCATCGGGGGAGGGGTGGCGCACCGAGCGACTGGCGGCGCGATTCGCGGCGAAGGAAGCGGTGCTCAAGGCGCTCGGAACGGGCTGGCGCGGCGGCATCGCCTGGACGGATGTCGAGGTCGTGAAGGAGGCATCGGGGCGACCGGGCGTCTCGCTCCACGGCGAGGCGTGCGTGATGGCCGCTCGTCTGGGAATCTCACACTGGCATCTCTCGCTGTCGCACGCGGGAGGCTTCTCGATCGCGAGCGCGATCGCCTCGCGCTGACTCGGCCGGAGTCGCGGGGCGTCGAACTCCAGTCCGGGCCTCGCCTCTCGGCGGCGTGCCTTCGCGAGATTCCTCCCGCACCCTCGGGAGGCGGTCGGCTTCGCGAGTACGATCCACGTCATGCCTCGCCGGAAGGGTCCGGTTCCCTACGAGTTGATCGGTCGAACCCGGGGGTGGTCCACCCTGGGTCATCGCCCGGCGGATCAGGATGTCCCGCCGATCGGCCCAGGTCGGGCGGTGCGGGTTCCGGCGGGCTACTTCCTGCTCGGAGCAGTCTGCGTCGCGGCCGGGATGGTGGCGGTGTTCGTGTGGGGATTCAGCCGGGGCGAGGCGACCGCCCGGTCCGAGACCGCGAAGACCCTCGAGGCGGCCGTTGTGGCGAGGTCGGTCCGGGACCCTCTCGGGGGCTCCGAACTCGACTCGGATCGGATCGACGACGGAACCGAGTCGGGGGCGGGTTGGTCCGAGGCCACGGAGCGGGCGGGGGGGGCGGAGTTGGAGCCCGGCGGCGGCGATCCGAGGCGTTCCGGGCTGAACTACTTCGTGCTGGCCCACGCCACAGTGGAGGCCGCGCCGGAGCTCGTGGCCTTCTGCCGGAGCCAAGGACTTGAGGCGCACGTCGTTGCCGACCATAATGGGGTGCTCCGGAAGGTCATCGTGACCCCCGGCTACGCCGACGGAGCCCGCCGAAGCGAGACCGTTCAAGCGTTGGAGCGTCGCATCCGCGACACGGGTCTTTCCTGGAAGGCCCATCGTCGCGGCAACGCCGACTTCTCCGGCGCCTACCCGGAACTCTTCCGCGGCGCTCCCAAGTCCGAATGACCGTCCCGAAGCCAACGCGAAGTTTCCCATGAGCATCCATCCGAGCCTCAAGACCGCCTCGGGCGCCCTTCAGCAGCACCGCAACGTGCTCACCCGTGCGGAGCGCATCGTGAAGTTGACCGACACGCAGCGGTTCGACCCCGAGTCGACGCCGGCGCTTGGACTTCCCAAGGTGCGCAGCATCAAGGCGACCACCGGCAAGAAGCCCAAGAAGGCCGAGGAAGCTGCGGCCGACGCGAAGCCGGCCAAGGGCAAGAAGTGACCTTCGAGGCGGGGGATCGCGGGGCGGAGTCCGCCTCTGCGCGCGATCGCCTGCGTCAAGCGTCATGACCCTGCCTGCCGACGCTCGCGGTCTCGTCGCGACGGACCGTCCGCATCCTCCTGCACCGCGGCTCGACTTCGAGTCGTTGATTTCTCGACGCGCTCGAGCGGTGCAGCCTTCCGGCATTCGGAGGATCTTCGATCTCGCGGCATCGGTCGAGAATCCGATCAACCTGTCGCTCGGCCAGCCGGACTTCCCGGTGCCCGACCCGATCAAGCAGGCGGCGATGCGGGCGGTCGACGGCGACCTCAACGGCTACACGCCCACGAAGGGCATTCCGCCGCTGCTCGCGGCGATCCGCGAGCGTCTGCAGGATCGCGTGGGTTGGAGGGTGAATGATCCCTCCGTCGATGCGATGGTGACGAGCGGCACCAGCGGGGCGCTGCTGCTCGCCTGCATGACGCTCCTTGATGAAGGCGACGAGATCGTCGTTCCGGATCCGCACTTCGTCATGTATCCCGAGATCGCGCCGCTCACCGGGGGCAAGGTCGTCACCTGCTCGACCTATCCCGACTTCCGGATGACCGCGGCCCGCATCGAACCGCTGATCGGCCCGCGGACCAAGGCGGTCCTCATCAACAGCCCGTCGAATCCATGCGGCGTGGTGCTTTCGGAGCAGGAGATCCGCGAGATCGCGGATCTCTGTCGACGTCGCGGCGTCGTGCTTCTCTCCGACGAGATCTACGACGAGTTCGTCTTCGACGACGCGCTCGAGCACGGGACCTGCCCGTCGCCGGCCCGCTTCGGCGAGGACGTCGTCGTGATCGGCGGCTTCGGGAAGACCTACGCCTGCACCGGCTGGCGCATGGGTTACGCGGCGGGGCCATCCCGCCTCATCGCCGAGATGTGCAAGTTGCAGCAGCACATCTACATCTGCGCGCCGACGCCGGCGCAGCACGGCATGCTCGCGAGTTTTGGCGTCTCGATGCGGGCGCAGGTCGCGAACTACGCACGGCGGCGAGATCTCGTCTGCGAGACCTTCGCGGGACTCGCGGAGGTTCCTCTGCCCGGCGGCGCGTTCTACGCGTTCGTCGAGGTTCCCCCCAGGCTCGGCCTCACCGCAACCGAGTTCGTCGAGCGAGCGATCGCGAAGCGCGTGCTCGTGGTGCCCGGCAAGGTCTTCAGCCATCGCGACACGCACTTCCGTCTGAGTTTCGCGACGGCGGAGCCGCTCCTGCGGGAGGGGCTCGGAATCCTCGCGGATCTCATGCGGTCTCCCGGCTGAGCGGAGTCGGGCCGACGTCGCTACGGTGATTCGGTGCCACCAGGGATCGTGAGGCGATCGGCCCAACCGGAGCGTCGGATCCCATGCTGGCTCGAGTGGGGGCGAACCCGCCCGTTCGATGGGGCACGCCCGCCCCCAACGGAGCAATCCAGAGCGCGCGAAAACCGGGCGGCCTGGGCCGCCCGGTGTGTTCGAGAACTTGAGAAGGCGACTCCGTCGCCGAGCGAGGCGATCAGCCGCCGTCGCGCTGCTCCGGGTTCTGGAACTTCGCGGAGCCGGGGGTCACCTGATTCTCAGGATTGACCGGCCTGACTTCGACGGCCTGGCCCGATGATGCGTCGTCTCCACCGCAGGCGGTGAGGCTCAGGCACAGTCCTGCGGCGGCCAGCGTTGCGACCAGATTGAACGTGCGGGTCTTCATGCGACTCCTCTCGGCGAGGCCGAAATCCCCGAAGTTCCTGAGGGACGGGAAGCGGCGTTCGGGGGCGCCGCTCTCGGGCGAGGACGTTCCGAAGTCGGACGCGTCCCGGCGGATTGGAAAGTCTCCACGTCGTTCCGTCAACCGGAATCGAGTTCGCACCGGCGCGGACCGCGGTTCGAGATCAAGTCGCCTGACCCAGCGCCCCCTTGAAGCGGTCCCAGGCCAGAGGATTCGGCTTGGGGCGATCCGGGCGGGGCACCCTCGAGTCCGCCGCTCGACGGTCACTCGCGATCGTCGTGTGGGCGGTGCTCGTCGGTCTGGATTCGCCATCACGGCGAGACGGGGTCGGCTTCCCGTGGCACGACGACTCGAAGGGGATGGTCCCGCGGCGCGAGCCATCGCCACTGCGTGTGATAGGTGTCGTCGTTGTCGGCCACGCCGATCTGCACGGGAAACGAGGCGGATGAACTCGACCAGGCAGACCCGGGAAACCGCACGTCCGCCCGCCATCCCCCGGGAATCGCGTCCCACTCGACGAGCGGACGATCGCCGCGATCCCGCCCCATGACGGCGACGCCATCGTCGGTGGCCTCGAGGATCCGAACGGTGCCCTCGCGGTCGAACTCCAGGAGCCAACTGCGGCGTTCCGGCCCCGCGCCGAGGTCGATGCGGATCGAATCGAGCATCGGATCCGCCAAGCGACTGCGATCGAGACGTCGATCCTCGACCGGCTGGGACACCAGTTGATCCCGGACCTCGACCACGATCCGGAGACCGCCGCCTTCATCGAGGGCGAGTCGTGCCTGGGCATCCGGCTCCAACGTGTCGTACGGCGAGAACTCCCAGGCCGAGATGGGATAGGCGTGCGGCGTCCACCGCCAGCCGGACGTGGCGGACGGTGCGGGCAGCGTCGCCGTGCGGGCGATGGGAAGGCGTCGGATCAGCGTGATCGGGACATCGCGCCCCTTCGAGTCGAGATAGTGCGCTCGCACACGCAGTTCCGTCGCCGGAAGCGGTGCCGAAGGGGTCGCCTCGATCGACCAGGTCAGCGGCACCTGACGGCGTTCGAAAGGCGCCAGTTCGACCTCCCCGCCGGCTGCGATCGCCAACGGCGAGTCGGTGCGCATCGTGAACGGGTTGAAGGTGTCGATCGCGGTCCGGGAGTTCCACGACAATCCGCCCTCGCCCGCGGGAGGCACGCGCTCCTCCGACGGCGGGGCCTCGAGACCGGACCATGAGAAGCGAACGGGCACATCGAGCGGATTGAAGAGGTCGAGCCTCACGCTCCCGGTGGCGGGGCCGGCGAGAGGCTCTTCGATCGCGTCGAGGATGGCGACTGCATCCTTCGACTGCTTCAGCCTCCACGCCCGCTCCTGATCCTCGGCCGATACGTGATCGGGGCCGAAGGTCGCTCCGACGAGCTGATGATGCACCGCCACCTCGCCTTCGGGCGAGATCGTCACGAAGGTGAGATGCTGGAACTGTCCGGTCAACGGATGCTGATCGATCATGCCGCCGCAGGCGCCGAGGATGTGGTACTGGACGCCGTCGCGATCGGGATCCCGCTGCAGCGCGTGAAAGTGACCGGCGATCACCGCGTCCACGCCGTGACGCGCCAGCAACGGATGCACCAGCTCGTCCCATCGAGCCGAGGCCGAACGCCACATCGGACGATGGGTGAGCAGCACGATCGGCTCGCCGCGATGCTCGGCCGCGGCGAGCGCGGCGGCGAGCCAATCGAGGTCTTCCGGCGAGAAGGCGACGCCCTCCTGTCCGCGGCGGCCTTCGCTGTAGGCGACGACGACGGTGGCACCGGGCAGCTCCGCCACGTACCGAAGCGGGCCGAAGGTCCTCCGGTACCGTTCGTCGAACCGCCGGTCATCCGGGTCTCGACTTCCGTGGACCACGTCGTGGTTGCCTGCGACCGGCAGCAGCGGCGACTCGATCGGCGACACGATCTCCCGCCAGATCGCCGCTTCGGAATCCCACTGTTCCGCCGAGCGCGTGTAGCCCTGGACCATGTCGCC
>JBMSXH010000018.1:0-14440 GCA_049425445.1 Phycisphaerales bacterium
GATCCCGGAACCGGCGCCGGTGACGATCGAGACGGGCGCTTCGGCGGAGGGCGGTTGGTTGGTCATGTCGAGGACTCGAGGCGAGGGATCGGAGGCGCCGGCCGGCACCGACCGCGACGCGAACTCGCTTCGATGCGGATCGGCCTTGGGTGTCGAGATCCTCGTCGGAATGCGCGGCGCCGCCTCGTCAGCCGAGCAGCCGCATCAGGTCGTTGTAGAAGGTCACGATGAACAGCCCGCCGAGGAGCATGAGTCCGGCGAGCGTCGCGGCGTTCTGGAACGCGACCGAGGGCGGGCGACCGCGGAACTTCTCGTAGAGCAGGAACAGGAAGAGCCCGCCGTCGACGATCGGCAGCGGCAGGAAGTTCAGCACGGCGAGGTTCACGCTGATCATGGCGAGGAAGAAGACCAGATACATGAGGCCCCGATCGGCGACTCTGGTTCCGAGATGGACGATGCCGACGGGTCCGTGCAGTTGCTCCACGCCGACCGTCCCTCGAACCAGACGATCGATGGTGAGGTAGGTGAGCGCCGCCATCTTCCAGGTCTGCTCGAAGCCCATCTCGACGGCTCGCCACGGCGAACCGCCTGCGGAGAGCACGGTGTAGATGGGATCGAAGAACTCGGCTGGGATCGGCGTCGACCACCCGAGCCCGTGGATCGCCTCCACCTCCGACGCCGAGAGTGCCCAGGGTTCGGTGATCGCCGGCGCCTCGGGCGTGGGCGGCAACACCGTCAACTCGACGTCGGCGCCGCTTCCGGCCGCCAGGGCGGAGGCGGTGGCGCTTCGCAAGGCGGCGCGAAAGTCGGCCCAGTCCTCGATCGGCATCCCGTCGAGCGCGAGCAGTCGAGAGCGGGGGAGCAGGTTGAGCGAGGCGGCCGGGCTCTCGATCGGCTCGATGCCCGCTTCCCCGAGCCGGCCGAGTCGTTCGAAGGGCCGAGCCACGAGCGGGACGTTGCGGGCATAACCAACCGCGACGCCCACCTTCCCGCTGCGATCGACCGCCGCGTCCACCGTCACCGGCTCGAGCGCTTCGCCTCGGGCGACGAGGAGCCGCACGCTGCCACCGGATCGCTTCATCACCTCGCTGCGGAACTCGGCGAGCTTGGGCCCATCGACGGAATCCACTCGCAGCACGAGGTCGCCGGGCTCGAGGCGACCGGCGTTCGGGCCCTCGGGCAGCACCTGCTCGATGCGGACCAGCGGCACCAGACCCAGAAGGCCGAACTCGTAGTCGCCGGCACCGAGCGGCATGCGGGCCGGGTAGACGAGTTGCTCGTAGGTGGGCTCGACCGGCAAGGCGGCCTCGATCTCGAGGTCGGCGCCTCGCCACCGCGTGGCGATCGCTCGGCCTTCGCTGTGCGACGCCGCGGCCTTGACCTGATCGAACGAACGGACCTCCTCGCCATCCGCCGACACCAGTTGCATGCCCGGCGCCACGCCGGCCTCCGCAAGACCGGTTCTCAGCAGGATCCGATCGACGAATCCGCGGATCTCCTCGTCGTCGGCAAGTCGGTTGCCCGCGGCAGGGGTGATGCCGATCGCCAACAGGCCGCTGTTCTCGTCCTGCCGAGGCCGAATGGAGAACCGAAGCGGGGCGTCGAAGCCCTCTCGGTCGACGACGACGATCAACTCCCGATCCGGATGCGCCATCGCCGCGGCGATCTGCACGTCCGCGAAGGTGTCGATCCTGCGGTCGTCGATCTCGCGAATCAGATCGCCGCTGCGAAGTCCGGGCTCCGCCGAACGCTCGTCGAGCGGGGTCGCCAACGCCGCGGGTGAGCCCGCCGCGACTTCCCCGACGACCGGAGCCTCGAACCGAACGCCGGCGAGGAAGGCGACGAGGAAGAGCGCCACGGCAAGCAGCAGGTTCGCCACCACCCCTGCGGACACCACCACCATGCGCTTGCCGATGCCGCAGCGGTTGTAGCTCCGCGCAGAGTCGGAGGTCGCGCCTGGATCGAGATCGTCCTGGCCGAGCATGCGGACGAAGCCGCCGATCGGCAGCGCTCGCAGCGAGTACTCGGTCTCGCCGATGCCATGCAGCGCGAGTTCATCGTCGCGGAGGGCGACCGACGACTTGCCGGCCTTCGCGATCACGGCGGGATCCGTCGATCCGGTTCGGAGTCCGATGCCACGGCGCCAGGAGAGCAGGGTCGGCCCCATCCCGACGGCGAAGGCATCCACTCGAATGCCTGCCCAGCGAGCGGCCAGGAAGTGGCCGAGTTCGTGCACGAAGATCAGCAGGCCGAAGCCGAGCAGGATGAGAAGGAAGTTGGTGCTGTCGGCGAGCATGGTCGGAGAGGCGGCGGACCGCGGCTGGACCTTTCGGAATCGGGTCGCGGAGGATACGCGTCGGCCGGGCGCGACCGGACGAGGTCGATCGGCGCCGGACCCAATCGATCACGATCAGTTCCTCGGGGTTCGCCTCGATTTGTCGGAACCCGCCGCCGAATGGCGGCGGCCCTGATTCAGGGTCCACGGCGGGCGGGGCGGCGGGAAGAAAGACGCTCGGCTCGGGTCGGCGGCACCATTGAGGCCCAGCGAGGGCACGCGAGATCGACCCGATCCGGCTCCGCGGGTCGTCGCCGCGTCAGTCCGTCGAACCCTCCCGTCGAACCCTCCCCTCGATGGCGTGGTCTTGGATCTGGTGTTCCGTGGCGCGGCGCCCGCGAAGTTCGCCGACAGACCGCAAGAGACCTGCGCTTCATGAAAAACCCCCGGCGCGAGGCCGGGGGCGGAGGGAGGGAAAAGGGCAATTTGAGGCGGAGAACGACCGGTTCCGCGGACCGTCTGCTGCGAAGAGTCCCGGATCTAGGGCTCGCGGTAGCAGACCGACGAATAGTAACCCCGAAATCGGGATCGCCAAGCACTTTTTCCCGGGCGTAGGACGAATCGTTCGGTTTGGCGTCCAATCCAAGGTCATGGCCGGGGCCGGCCAGTATTGGCCTGTGGTTCGCGGCGGAGACTCCGCAGAAGCGCGAGGTGTTGCTCGTACGCGGAACGTGTGGAGTCTGGGGCGGGGCATCTTGCCGCAGCTTCTGGCCGCAAGTGTCTATCGGATCATAACTTGCGCCGATGGCGGATTGGCCGCTGCTCTGGGGGTTTCGCGGTTCTCGCAGTCCGAGGGTTCGCCAGGGGTTCGCGAGCCAGCCATTGCGAGCGGGACATCGTGCGCCGATCTCGCGCTCCGGTGCCCCCAGGTCGCGACATCGGCAGGCATGCCTGAACTCGGCTCGCAATCGGTCGCGATCGCGAGACGGCATCCGACATGGAAACTCATTCGTACACTCGGACCAGTCGATCTGAAGTCTCGCGGAGCGGAGCGCTCGTCTCTCCCCCGCGGAGTCCAGCTCATTCGCTCGAGGAGCTTCCGTTGTCCACGATCCGCCCCGCCGGTTCCATCGCCACGCACCATCCATTGGCAGGGACTGGCCTGCCCGGCATCGTTCGGGGGGCCGCCTTGGTCATGGTGTCGCTCGCCTGGCTTCCGCTCGGTTGCGACCGAGGCGGCGCGCCGGCCGGCACGGCCGAGTCCAACGGTTCCGCCGCGACCGCGGCTGCGAGCGGTCAGGCGGCCCCCGTGGGCAACCAGGCTGAAGATCGAGCGGACACTCGCGATGTGACGCCCGCTGCGGAGTCGGCCGACCGACGCCCGATCCCGGTGCAGGGAATGCCGCCGATTCGGCTCGAGCCGTCGGTGCTCGACTTCGGGTTCGTGGCGCCGAGCAGCGCCTCGACGGGCGTCGTCAAGCTGGTCAACCCGACCGAGACGCCGCTCAAGATTCTCGCCGTGCAGCCCAGCTGCAAGTGCACCACGATCAGCGATCTGGAGGGCAAGACGATTCCGGCGGGCGGCTCCCTCGACCTCGAGGCGACGCTCGATGCCGCGGCGGCGCCGGGTCCCAAGAAGGCGCAGATCCGCGTGCTGGTCGACGGCTACACCCAGGTGGTCGTCGTCGAACTCAAGGCGGAGGTGGCGCTCGCGGTTCGGGTCACGCCTCCGTACATCAACGCCGTCGAAGGCAAGAATCAGAGTGGCCGTCTCGTCGTGCAGTCGACGGACGGGAAGCCGTTCCGGATCTGCTCCACCCACGGCATGCCTCCGCGCTTCATCGGATTCGATCCGGCAAGCGACGAGCCTCGCGCGCAGTACCTCGTCGAGTACGACGTGGCGGACCTCGGCGAACGAATCCCTCGGTACTGGGTCGTCGAGACCGATCGCGCGGACGCCCCGCTCGTCGACGTCCTGCTCCGCCACGAGCGGAGCTTCCCGAACTTCAACCTCCGCATGAAGGACTACCGGATCTCGGCGGGCGTGGTGCCCGCGGGCGGATCGGGCGAGTTCAAGATCCGCCTCGAGAACCGCACCGATCCCGTGACGACCGCGATCAGCCGCAGCCCGGCGGGCAAGGTCGAGTTCGTGAGCGAGTCCGTCGGCGACGAGGAGACCGAGGTCACGCTTCGGATCACGCCTGCGGCGGGCACCGAGGGCTTCCTCTACCTTCCGTTCACGATCTTCACTCGCGCCGGACAGGGGCAGGATCTCGACGTCTTCGCCACGGTGACCTCCGTTCCGGGTGGCTCTTGCGCAACCACGAGTGCCGCGGGCACCGCGGGCGGCTGATCGTCAGGGCCTCGAAAGTCGACGAGACTCCCGAGTCCGCGCCGCCTTGGCCGGATCGGGATGTACCTTTGGGGTGCTCCGGTTCGATCGGAACCCGACGGCTGCAGGTTCCTTAGCCTGCCGCTTCACGTGCACCCGTGTCCATTCCGAGCGTGTGCAACTCGCCTCTCTCGACTTCAGGATCCTCGCCCATGCCCGCGATCAGTCTCTTCTCCGGCCGCGCCCTTTCCGGCGTGTTGGGTCTCGGCGTGTTGGTCTCCGCAGTCGCGGTCGGGCAATGGTCCGGCTCTGCGACCCTGGGTGATCGGCGCGGCGGCGGCGACGAGGGCGGGGTGGCTGGCAGTTCGTCAGGGCCCGATGTGGTCGTCGGCGCGCTGACGGACGTCTCGAAGTACGGAACCGTCAACGGCATCAGCGCCTACGCCCTCGGCACGACCTCGTGCAACATCGGCGACGAGGTGCTCGCGTGGTACGACACCGGCGCGCTTGCGAACCAGCACCCGGTCATCGCGCAGAACCTGTACCGGCTCAAGGACGGCCGCATCGAGATGATCGGCATGAGTTGGCTGAAGCACGGCTTCTGCGCGTTGAGCCAGACGCTGTGCGGTCCGTGCCAGGCGACCAACTGCGACACGCTCGGCATCGGCTGCTCCGATCCGTACTCCTCGGGTCTCAACGGGTCGCAGAGCGGCCTTGGGCCCAAGTCGCAGGTGAATGCGGCGACGGGCGCGTTTCCGTATCCGTTCCAGGCGCCTGCGGCGCAGGCGACGATCGGCCGTCGCCTTCAGGTGCCGATCACCGATCTCGATCCCGCCCAGAACGCGGGCGCTCTGTACTTCGGTGAAGGCCACTACGTCACCCCCGACGACGCCGCGGCCGGCAACGACGACAACAACGCCTCCTATCGCCGCATGACCGTGGGCTCGTTCAGCTCGGGCGCGTGGTCGCTGGCCTTCACCGGCCCGACCGTGCAGCAGAAGCCGGCGATCTACGCGTGGCAGGACCACGGGCTTGGCGTCAACACGCCCGATCCGGATGTCCAGATCGACGCGATCGACGTTCCCGACGACGGGCGCTTCCTGGTCGGCTACAAGGCCTGGCAGGTCGGCGAGGACCTCTGGCACTACGAGTACGCGATCCACAACCTCAACTCCGATCGATCCGGCCAGGCCTTCGAGGTGCCGATCCCCGCGGGCGTCGAGGTCACGAACGTCGAGTTCCACGGCGTCCGTCACCACAGCGGCGAGCCGTACTCGAGCGCGAACTGGACGTGGGAGACGGTCCCGGGCGGGATTCGCTGGTTCACCCGCACCTACGCGGAGACCGAGAACGCCAACGCGCTGCGCTGGGGCACCATGTTCAACTTCCGCTTCGAGGCGAATGCGCCGCCGCAGCAGGTCGAGGCGACGCTCACGCTCTTCAAGCCCGGCGACGTTCCTTCGATGGCGATCGCGACGCTCGGCCCGGCCGCGAACTCGATCCCCGGCGATCTCGACGGCAACGGCGTGATCGATGGAGCCGATCTGGCGGCGCTTCTGTCGGCGTGGGGCACGGACGATCCCGAGGCCGATCTCGATCACGACGGTGTGGTGGGCGGTCCGGATCTCGCGATCGTGCTCGGTGGTTGGAACTGAGGAACCCAATCCCCAACTCGCGATTCGCCTTTCTGGAATCGTGAGGTAGGGTGACCTTGCCGACCGTGCGACGGTCGAGTGGGAGTCGCCTCATGATCGGAATCTCGTTGCGGTCGGACCGTGCATCCGCCAGCACCGCGTCGGTCCGGCGGTGGCATCGCCCGGCGACGATCGGCGGAGCGATCCTCCTGGCGGCGAGTCCGCTGACCGCGGCCGAGTGGATCGTTCCGGACGACTTCGCGCTGATCCAGTGGGCGATCGAAGCGGCAAGCGACGGCGACGTCGTGCTGGTCCGCCCGGGCGAGTACTTCGAGGTGATCGACTTCCTCGGCAAGGCGATCACGGTCCGAAGTCTCGAGGGGCCCGAGGTCACCGTGATCAACGGACGCCTCGCGTCCGACGCGGTCGTCTCCTTCTCGACCGGCGAGTCGCTCGACTCGATCCTGGAGGGATTCGAACTTCGGGAGGGCACCGGAAGCACCGACATCTTCTGGGCCTACGGCGGCGGTGTCTTCATCTGGAACGCCTCCGCCACGATCCGCGACTGCATCCTGCGCGAGAACGTCGTCACGACCGATGGTGGCGGTCTCTACGTGCTCAACGGCGCCGCGGTGCTGGAGAACGTGCGTCTCGAGTCCAACGCGACCGAGTGGTACAACGGCGGGGGCATCTACGCGCGAAACGCGTCGGTCCACGCGACGGGCTGCGAGTTCGTCTCGAACCACACCAACGGCGGAGGCGGCGCGGTGCTGCTCGAGCAGGCGAGCGGCTCGTTCATCGACTGCCGATTCGAACTGAACACCGCCGACCGCGGCGGGGCGATCAAGCTGAACGGAGGTCCGTCGCTGCTGATCGAGTCCTGCCTCCTGCTCGGAAACATCTCCGACGGCTGGGGCGGTGCCGTGCAGGGAGCCTGCGACTCGATGGTCGTGCGGTCGAGCGAGTTCGTGGCCAATCGGGCCGGCGGCGAGGGCGGCGCGATCGACAGCGATGGCGGCGTGCTCCTGATCGAGCAGTGCCAGTTCATCGCCAACGAATGCCTGGGACGAGGCGGCGGGATCTGCCGAAACGGCGCGGGGACCGTGGTGCTCGATTCGACGTTCGAGGGGAATCTCGGTCGCGATGGCGAGGGGGGCGGGCTCTCGATCGCGGAGAGCGGTCCGTACGAGGTCCGGCGGTGCGTGTTCCGCGGCAACTCCGCGCATCGCGGCGGCGGCTTCGATGGACGTGGCGGAGGAGGCGATGCCGTCGTCGCGATGTGCCGCTTCGAAGGCAACGAGGCCTCGCTCGGCAAGGGCGGCGGCGCTCGGCTGGTGGGCGGCGGGCACTTCGTCTCGAACGTGCTCTCGCGGAATCGATCCACCGATCGCGGAGGCGGGCTGCACTTCGAAGGGGCTTCGGCCGAGACCGGAAGCGTCGCGAACTGCGTGTTCATCGGGAACCTCGCGCTGTGGCATGGCGGGGGACTCGACGTGCGCGACTCCGCGATCCCGGTCTCGCTGTGCACCTTTCTCGGCAACGGGGCGGGCGAGTCGGCGGGAGGCGTCAACGGACGCTCGAGTTCGCCGGTGACCAACTGCATCCTGATCGCGAATCATGCCCCCCACGGCCCGGTCGGAAGCCTGCAGGACCTCTGCGATCTCCGCCACTGCCTCGTGGACGTGCCCTATCCGGGCGAGGGCAATCGGCTCGGCGACCCTGCCTTCGTGGATCGACTCGGTCCGGATGGCGTCGCGTTCAGCGGCGACGAGGCGCTGCGCACCGCGTGGTGCGGCGCCGCGGTCGACGTCGCGGTCGAGGCGCTCCTTCCGGCGGATGTCGCCGATCTCGACGAGGACGGCGACCGCACCGAACCGCTTCCATGGGACGTTCGCAACGCGCCGCGCGTGCTGGGGGCGCCTGATCTCGGAGCCTTCGAGACCTCCGCGCTCGAGCCGCCGTGCACGCAGGCGTCCGACTGCAACGGCAACGGCATTCGCGACGAGGTCGATCTTGCCGAGTGCGACGGATCGCCGTGGTGCGGGGACTGCAACGGCAACCGTCGTCCGGACGCGTGCGATCTCCTGCCGGGCCCGTCGACCTTCGATCCGGGCATCGCCTACTGGAGGTTCGAGTCGCCGGGCGACGAGATCGTTCCGGAGTCGCCGTTCGAGGTCCCCGGCGTGGTGCTCGGCGCGACCTTTTCACCCGAGGTCCCGCTCGCCGAGATTCCCGCGTCCGGGCGGGCCAACCTGCTGTCGCTCGAGGTGGGAACGTCCGGTCGGGTGAAGGTCGCCGATCCGATGCGGATCCTCGCCCTCGGCGACACCGACTTCACGATCGAAGCGTGGGTGCGTCTCGACGAACTCGCGGGCATGCAGGATCCCGGCAAGCGCCAGTACCTCGTCCAGCGCAAGCCCCTCGATGCGGGAGGAACGAAGACCGACTTCGCGTTCCTCGCGCAGTCGGGCAACAGTCCGCTGTCCGCCAATCGCCGCTTCGGGAGAACCTCGGGATTCACCGGCCGGGAGTTGTCGATCCAGTTCGGCACCGGTGCGGAGGTGTGGTGCGTCACCTCGAACCTCCGGGTGGAGCGGCCAGGTTGGCACTTCATCAGCGTCGCGCATCGCGCCGATCCGGAGGAGGCGTGGGTCCGCTTCGGCCTCGACGGCGAGTTCGAGGAGTTCCTCTTCGATCCCGAGTCGCATCTGGCCCTGCCGGCCCCGGTGATCGTGGCGGCGCACACCTCGGCGGACGGCACCTACAACCAGCGGATCCGCGGCGCCGTCGACGAGCTGAGAATCACCCGTCGCGTGCTCGCGCCGGGCGAGCTGCTCGATCGTCGACCGTACGGTTCGAGCGGCGACTGCAACGTCAACGGGCGCCCCGACGACTGCGACATCGCCGACGGCACGCTGAGCGACGTCGATCGCGACGGCGTGCCGGACGAATGCGAGCGAACGGCGTGCCGCGGCGATCTCGACGACAGCGGCGACGTCGACGGACTCGACCTTGCGATCCTCTTCGCGTCGTGGGGCGGCGGGGGTGCCGCGGATCTCGACGACAGCGGCGTGGTCGATGGACTCGACCTGACCATCCTGTTCGCCGCCTGGGGCGCGTGCGAGACCGATCCCTGCGACGGCGTCGTCTGCGACGACGGCCTCGCCTGCACGATCGACCTTTGCGACCCCGCGACCGGGCAGTGCCGGTTCATTCCGATCGAGGGATGCGAGCCGGATCCCTGCGAGAACGTCGACTGCGACGACGGCAACCACTGCACGACCGATGCGTGCGACGCTCGCACCGGCGAGTGCGTGCACACCCCGATCGAGGGTTGCGAGCCGTTCGTCTGCGGAAGTCCGAGCGCCGGACCGTGCGGTCAGGCCCATCCGACGCCGGCGTGCGACGACGCGGCGTGCTGCAAGCAGGTCTGCGCGTTCGATCCGATCTGCTGCGACGTCGCCTGGGACGCCGAGTGCGCGGCGCTGGCCGGCACGTTCTGCCCCTGATCAGGTTCGAGGGATCGCTCGATCGGAAAGGTCTTCCCGCTCGAGGCTCGGCCAGTCCGGCAACCGCTTCATGAGTTCGGGCAGCAGCGTCGAGAGCAGGCCTTCCACGCGCTCGACGTAGGCATCGATCGCCTCGGCCTCGCCGCGGCCCCTTGGCACCGTGGCGTCGAACTCGACCTTCATCCAGTAGGCGTACCGCTGGTAGAGCTGGAAGGCGAGGCTCCGCACGTCGGTGGCCCGCGGCGTGAGGCGACCGTTGGCGATGAAGAAGTAGCCGCCAAGTTGCAGGCTGCCCGGATCCGCGGGCGACACGAACCGGCTGATGCGCAGCGACAACTCTCCGACCGGAAGCGCGACCGGCTCCGAGATCCGCGTCACCGGATGCTCGAGATCGACGATCGGATAGGGCTCGCCCGTGTCGAGGTTCGCGAGCCCCTCCTCGACTCGCACGTCGGGAATCGAGAGCCGCAGCGGGCGGATCTCCGCGGGGCCGTCGATCGACATGCCCTGTCCGACCCAGCACACCTCGGGCACGTGCGGCGACTCGTCCGGATCGCCCGAATAGAACGCGATGTGGATTCGAAGCGCCGTTGAGGCGTCCAGGCCGTTCCCGCGCTCAAGCGCGTAGGTCCGTTCAAGGTAGTGCGGCGTGCCGAGCACCTCGACGACCTGAGAGTCGAGCACTCGATCTTCCCCGAGGCGTCGCCACTCGCCGAGACGGGTGGGCAGGGTCGAGAGGGGCTGCCGAAGCGGGGCCTCCAGCTTCTCCGCCTCGATGCCGAGGGCTCCGGCCACTGCGCGGATCGACACGCCGCCCGCGAGGACGAGGGCGATCGAGAGGCCGCATGCCGCGAGCCCGCCGCGCCAGCGAATCGGCGGCGGGGGCGGCGGTGATGGCGCATCGTCGGGCAGCGACTCCTCGCGGTTGAAGGGGACGAGCGCCCAGGCGACGAAGAGCGCGACGACCAGCACCGGCAGCGTCCAGAGGTCGGAGATCGCGCCATGGAGATCGCCTTCGAGAATGCGAGAGTCCTGCGTCGAGAGCACCGCCATGAAGACGATGCGCAGCGCGTTGAAGACGATCGCCAGCAGCACCGTGGCGGCGAGGAACGCCAAGCGCGACCAGGTCCGATCGAGGATCCACCAGCCGATCGGCACCGCGGCGCAGAGCACCGCGGGCAGCATGCGGATGCCGGAGCACGCTTCGGCGACGTTCACCGGCGACCACGCACCATCGTGCAGCACCGAGATCACCGTGCCGCTTCGTGTGGCGGTGAAGCCGAACATCCCGACGAGGTGGTAGCCCCAGTCGGCGGCGATGCCCTGCAGGGCCATGGTCACCGGCGCGAGCACGCGGCTTCCGATCGCCTGCCCGAAGACGAGCAGATAGAGCGCCGGAAACCACAGGATCCTCCACGAGCCGCGTCCGAGGATGGTGGCGGCGAACCCCGCGATCACGAGCACCACCGCGAGGCCGCGGCTGTTGTGGCTGTTGACGATCGAGACCGCGACCGTGGTCGAAAGGACGAACCAGAGCGATCCGACGATCACCAGAAGCGGCCCGAGGAGACTCGCGCCGGCGGCACGGCCGGCGAGTCGGCCCCGATTCATCCAGACGAGCCACACTGCGCCGATCGGGGCGAGCAGGGTGTGGGCCCACTCCTTCGGATCGGAGAGAACCCACCGCCATTGGATGCGGAAGAACGACGCGAACGCCCAGAGCATCAAGGCTGCGGCGATCGCCAGGACGATCACCCGGGTTTGAACGGAGAGGGCCGAGGCGCCCCCAGACTCGTTCGAAGGGCTGCTCATCATGCCACCTCTGCGAAGCGCGTGGCAGCGATGGTTCGCAGGCTTCCGTCAACTCCGCAGGCGTCGCTCGCCGATCGAGGGCAATCGATGACGGACCAGGCTCCCGATCCGGCCACGCCCGACGAACCGCAGACCGTTCCCGCCGAGCTCCAGTTCCTCGAGGGGCCGCAGTCGCGCTGGTTCGAGGCGGTTCGGGCGTTCAAGATCCTCGTCGAGTTCATCCGGGGCTTCCGCGGTCTGCACTTCGCCGGTCCCTGCGTGACGATCTTCGGGTCGG
The DNA here is from genome assembly GCA_049425445.1 of Phycisphaerales bacterium. Taxonomy (GTDB): domain Bacteria; phylum Planctomycetota; class Phycisphaerae; order Phycisphaerales; family SM1A02; genus VGXO01. Next base: position 11,840 of record JBMSXH010000018.1, read on the forward strand.
CGAGATTCAAGGAGGACAATCCGTACTACGGAATGGCGAGGGAGACGGCTCGTCGGCTTGCCCTCTCCGGATTCACCATCATGACCGGTGGTGGTCCGGGAATCATGGAGGCGGCGAACCGAGGGGCGAGGGACGTGAAAGGGCGGTCGATCGGCTGCAACATCATCCTTCCGATGGAGCAGGCGCCGAATCCGTTCATCGATCGGTGCATCGAGTTCCGGTACTTCTTCGTCCGGAAGGTGATGCTGGTGAAGTACTCCTACGCCTTCGTGGTGCTGCCGGGCGGTTACGGCACCATGGACGAGCTCTTCGAGACGCTGACGCTCATCCAGACCCGCAAGATCCACGACTTTCCCGTGGTCCTCATGGGGCGGTCCTACTGGCAACCCATGATCGACTTCCTGCGGGATCGGATGCTGCGAGACGGGGCGATCGGCGCGGAGGACCTCGATCGATTCGTCGTGACCGACGATCCCGCCGAGGCGACCAGGGTGATCTCCCAGATCGCCTTGCCGAAGTTCGGCCTCGGCTACGGCCCCAAGGTCCGCCGGCGATGGTTCCTGGGCGAATAGGCGGGAATCCGGCGTCGGCCCGCCCGCGGGCTGTTCCGGAGTCGTTCGACAGGAGGGGCCACGCCCGCCTCGCGCCGACCGAAGCCTGCGATCCTTGCGCGGGGCGATTCCGCGTCCCGTCGACTCCCGTGACACAATCCCGCGAACCCCACGCGACCAAGGCCGGTAGTCCCGGCTCCGCCGGACTCCAGGGAACCAGACATGACTCGACCTCCGCTCCGACCGCTGGCCGCCTTCGTCGCGACGGTCTGTGCCTCGTGCCTCGCGGCGAGCGCCGTGGCCGGTGGTGGATCGGAGCCCGGTCCCTTTGCGGCCGGTCGCCGGGACGTCACGGTCTCCCGGCCCAACGGATCCTCCTTCCAGGCCACGTTGCACTATCCCGCGACCGCTCCCGGCACGAACGCGCCGTTCGATCCGAGCGGCGGTCCCTACCCGGTCTTCTCGTTCGGGCACGGCTACCTCACGCCGGTGACGCAGTACGCCTCGACGCTCGATCACCTCGCGAGCCATGGCTACTTCGCGATCGCGAGTCGCAGCGGTGGCAACCTCTTCCCGAGCCACGGCGCGTTCGCGGAAGACCTGCGCTCCTGCCTCGACCACCTGATCGCGGCGAACGCGGACGACGCGAGCCCCTTCGCCGGTGCGGTTGCGACCGAGCGGCTCGCCGTCGGCGGGCACTCGATGGGCGGCGGCGCCTCGATCCTCGCGGCGGCGGCGGATCCGCGGATTCTCGCGGTGGTGCCGCTCGCGGCGGCGGACACGAATCCGTCTTCGATCGCCGCGAGTTCCCAGGTGGCTGCACCGATCAGGCTCATCGTCGGCAGCGAGGACTCGATCGTGCCGCCCGGTCCGAGTTCGGGGCCGATGTACGCCAACACGCCGGCGGCGAGGCAACTCGTCTCGATCACCGGCGGATCGCACTGCGGATTCCTGGACGGCTCGATTCCCTTCTGCGACAGCGGATCGATCTCTCGCGCAGCGCAACTCGCCGAGACTCGTCGGCTGATGCTCGAGTTCCTCGAGGTCCATCTGCGAGAGGGCGATGACGCGGCGTGGCAGGCGGTGTGGGGCCCGGAGGCAGCGACGCAACCGGGCCTCGTCGTCGAGATCGATGCCCGCCTCGCGATCGATCCGGCGTCGCGCGTCGTCGAGGTGCCCGCAGGCGGCGGCACGACGATCGTCTGGTTCGTGACCAACACGGGCACGCGCGAGGCGATCGTCGAGTTCGAACTGCGCTCCGAAGATCCGATCGAGGCCTTGCTCGAGCCGGCCGGGGCGACGCCGCTCCCGGTGGGCGCGTCGGTCGAGGTCGCCGTCTCGATCTCGAACTTCGCTGGCGGCAAGCCGGCCTCGGCCGTGCTCGTCGCTCGCCGCAGCGATGGTGCTGGCACCTCGGCGTCGCTCGAACTGATCGAGGCTTCGTCGGGCTCGCCGGATCTCAACGGCGACGGCATCGTCTCGGGAGCGGATCTCACGCTGTTGCTTGGCAACTTCGGCGGCAGCGGACTCGGCGATCTCGACGGGAGCGGCGAGGTGGACGGCGCGGATCTCGCCGCCCTCCTTGGGGCGTGGAAGAGCACGACGCCGTGACGCGACCGATCTCGAGCGCCGCCGCCTTCGAGTCGACGGCCTGCGACGACTCCTTCGAGATCGAGGCGCTCCGCAGCGGCCTTCTCGAGCGGGCCGGATTCCGGCATGGCTTCTCGACTCGGCGTGGCGGCGTGAGCGAAGCACCCTTCGACTCGCTGAACCTCGGCGTGGCGTCGGCGCCGGGTGAGGCCGACTCGCTCGAACGCATCGCGGAGAACCGCCGACGCTTCGGTCGGGCGGTCGTCGGAGTCGAGAGCAAGGACCGGCCGTGGGTGCTGTCCCGGCAGGTGCACGGTTCGGTCGTCCACTGGTCCGAAGGCCCGGTCGCCGATCCCCGCGATCTCGAGCGCCTGCCGGTCGCCGATGCGATCGCGGGTCGCGAGTCCGGCCGACTGCTCTCGGTGCGGACCGCGGACTGCCTGCCGATCCTGCTCGGATG
>JBMSXH010000019.1:0-14421 GCA_049425445.1 Phycisphaerales bacterium
CGTTGGCATGCGCGAGGCTCTTGAAGACGCTCGCGCGCGGCGACTCGACGCCCGAGGTCGTCGAGCGGCGCCGCCGCCTCGGCAAGCCGCGCCTCCGCCGTCGCCGCGGCCCGCCACGGAACCGCCACCACCGCGAAGGCCAGCAGCGCCGGCAGCAGCGCGACGAGGATCGCGCTTCGATTCGGCGGCGTCTCGACGTCGCGGCCACCGCCGGCCGTGCCGGCCAGGCCGACCATCAGCATCGCCCAGGCGAGCGATCCCTGATGGAAGAAGGTCATCTCGATCTGCCCCTGCAGCAGCAGCGTGAAGGCGATGGCGGCGAGGAGCCACGCGAAGGATCGCGGCGGCAGCGCCCGCGCGATCGACGCGGCGACGATCGCCGCCGGCACGAACAGCCCGAGACCGACCCAGCGTGCGATCGAACCAATGGACGGCGACTCCGCGCCCGACGCGATCATCGCGATCAGCCCTGCACCCGCGGCGGCGATGAAGCACGCCGGCGCCACCCGCGAACGCCGCGAGTCCCCTTCGGCCGGTTCGGCCCGACCAAGCAGCAGCCGAAGCAGCACCGCGACCCACGCGATCGCCGCCACGCCGACCGCGACGAACGCATCCGGAAGCAGCGAATGGGCGCTCTGCACGCTTTCGGGGCTTCGCGGCGTCTTGACGAGCAGATACCACTCCTGAAAGGCCGCGGGTCCGACGCCGAGAGGATTCTCGAGCAGCGTCCACCAGGCCCCCTGCAGGTAGTGCCATCGAAACAGCAGGCTCTTCTCGCTCAGGAATCCCTCGGGAAGAAGTCCACGCCCCACGATGGCCGCGATCCCGAGAGGAATGGCGAGCAGCACGAGGCGCCCGAGCCCGCCTTCGAGGATGCGCGCGGCCGCGCCGACTCGGGCCGCTCGGCAGCTCTCCTGCGTCGCGGCGCTGCGTGGGGGCGGAGCGAACGCTTCGCGAGAAGCCGCGGCGGCGACCTCCGGGGCTTCGCCTCGATCGCCCGGTGCGGACTCCCGTCGCGCGAGCGCTCGAGGCGCCACGAAGGCGAAGAGAAGCCCCGCCACGAGCGCCGCGATCGCCCCTTTCGAGCCGTTCAAGGCGACGCCGGCGAGGCATGCGGCCGCGAGCGCGATCGCGAGGAGCACGGTGCCTCCGCCGAAACCGCGGCCTCGGGTCTCGGCGGACAGTCGCGACCACGCGACGGCGCACGCGGCGATCACCGCCGACCAGACGTTGGCCAGACCGAACCATCCCGACATCTCGCGCTGGACAAGTCGACGCTCGTAGATTCGGGCCGGCTCGCTTCCCTCCGCCCAACCGAACGACGCGAGGATCTCCGACCGATTCGCCTCGAAGTGCGCGACCGTCGCCGGATGCTCGAAGAACCACTGCTCGGCGCCGCGGGCAAGCCACGGCAGCGAGCAGGCGACGAGACCGGCGAAGAGGATCGCGCGATGCCGCGGAAACGCGTGCAGGTGCGCCGCGGCCACCAGACCGATCCACGAGGCCGCCAGCGTCGAGCCACGCCACGTCTGCCCGAGATCGCCGCTCGCGTGCCAGGCGAGCAGCGGAACCGGAAGGAACGCCAGGAGCAGCGCGATCGCATCGAGCCGACGACCGCTTCGCACGACGCCCAGCAGCACGAACGAGGCCGAGAGGAGCATCAGCGCATCGAGCCCGAGGCTCGCGGCGGGACCGAGTCCCTCGAGCGCCCCGGGCGATCCGATCGGATCGACGTCGAACCACTTCCACGGCGGCATCGCCGCCACGCCGCGAGCGACCGCGGACGCGAGCACGCCGGCCACGCCGATCGAGAGCAGCGCCGTCGGCCGACCGTTCATGCGGCGCTCACGGCGAAGCCCCTTCGCGATCGCGCCCATCGCCGGCGGTGAACCGCTCGAGCATCGCGAGCACGCCGAGCGCCGCGACCGCCTGCAGTCCGACCATCGCGGCCTGCCACGGCCGGAGCGATCCGAGCACGATGCCCGACACCGCGAGGATCGCCGCGAGCGCCCAGATCGAGAGCACGGCGCGGGTCTTCGTCATGCCGCGCAGGAGCAGGCGATGGCTCAGGTGTCGCTGATCGCCGACCCATGGCGATCGTCCCTCGCGGATCCGGATCACCGAGACCGCGACGAGGTCGTAGAGCGGAATCGCCAGCACGAGCAGGGGCAGGAACACGCCGTACCACCCGCCGCCCAGCGCGAAGGACGGATCCGCCGCATCGACGTAGGTCGTGCGCACCGTCAACACCGCCAGCAGGAATCCCGTCGGGAGCGAACCGCCATCGCCCATGAAGATGCGGGCGGGCGGGAAGTTGAAGACGAGGAACCCGACGAGTCCGCCGAGCAGGCAGGCGAGCATCGCCGCCACGAACCACTGCGCGTTCATCAGGGTCGCGACGAGGAGCGCCGCCGCGGCGATCGCCGAGACCCCGCCCGCGAGCCCGTCCATGTTGTCGAGGAAGTTGATCGCGTTGGTGACCGCGACGATCCACAGGATGGTGAGCGTCAGCGAGACGACGAAGCCGGCAGGCCCCCACGCATCGAGCAGGGTCAGGAGCCGAGTGTCGAGGAAGCCGGCCACGAGGCCCGCCGCGGCCAGCTGCACGAGCAGCTTCGGGCCGGCCGAGAGGCTTCGGCGATCGTCCCACAGGCCGAGGAGATGCAGCAGCAGCGCCGCCCCGGCGATCCCCCAGGCGACCGGAAGCGACGCCTCGAGTCGCGGTCGGTGGGCCTCGAGCGCCGGCACCAGTTCGACGATCGCGTCGGGCGCGAACGAGAACGCGAGCAGGCCCGCGACGAGCGGCAGCAGCGTCGCCGCGACGATGGCGATGCCGCCGATGTTGGGCACCGCACGAAGCACCTTGGCATGACCGGTCGCGCCGGGCGAGTCGAGCGCTCCGAGTCGCCCGCCGAGTCGCGCGAGGAACGCCGTCATCGGCGCGGCGAGCAGGAAGGTCAGGAGCGGCAGCAGCAGGACCGCGGGAATCACCACGGGAGTGTACGGGGCGCTTCGTCGGACTTGTCCCCCGGCGGCGAACCGTCAGACTGTGCGGTCCATGAAGTCGATCACCGTCTACTGCGCGAGCTCCACCAACCTGGCCCCGCACTTCGCCGAGACCGCCCGCAGGGTCGGCGGCCTCCTCGCCGACCGGGGGATCGACCTCGTCTACGGCGGCGGCAGCATCGGCCTGATGGGCGAGATCGCCCGGGCGCTGCACGCCCGCGGGCGGCACGTGACCGGGATCATCACGCGGCATCTGCTCGAGGCCGAGCAGGGATGGGACGGCTGCGACGAACTGCTCGTCGTCGACACCATGCGCGAACGCAAGCGGCTGCTCGTGGAGAAGGGCGACGCCTTCCTCGTGCTGCCCGGCGGGCTCGGCACCTACGAGGAGTTCTTCGAGACGCTCGTCGGACGGCAGCTCAAGGAGCACGCCAAGCCGATCGGGATCGTCAACGACCGCGGCTACTTCAACCCGCTCGTCGCGATGATCGAGCACGGCATCGAGGAGCGCTTCATCAAGCCCGCGGTGAAGGAGCTCTTCACGATCGATCCCGACCCCGAGACGGTGCTCGACTGGCTCGAGAACGCCCCCGCGGTCGAGATCGATCCGCAGCGCTTCCTGCCGATGGGCCGGATCGAGGAGCCGCCGGACCCCGAACTCCCGCACGAGCACGAGCCCGAGCGGATCGAGCCGTAGATCCGATCAGGGCCGCGGCCCGGCGCCTTCGGCCTTCGCGAGATCGGCGGCGGGATCGCCCGAGAGATCGGCGGCGAGAAACGCGGCGTTCTCCGGCAGCACCACGTGAAGTTCGGTCGTCGTGTGAAGCTGCGCCGCAAGCCCGGAGGCCGCGACGTCGAGGAGATGCCCGCCGCGGGTGCGATCGTCGCTCAGGAAGTGCAGATGAAGGCCCGGCACGTTGATGGTGCGGGCGTACTCGGGCGTCCAGAACCCGACCAGCACGCCATCGATCGCCTCGTACGCGAACTCCGCCTGATGCGAGGTCGCCTCGACGAGACTCGCCCCGGACGCGGCCTTGCAGGCGACCCGCAGACGCACGGAGTCGAAGCGCCCGCGGACCACGATCGCGGACAGCAGGTTGTCCGACGGACGCATCGCGGCCAGCCCGGCCGACAGGTCCGCGAGGTTCGCGATGCGGTCGAAGGTGCGGGCGACGTCGGCCCGGAATCGAGCGGTCACCCAGAACGGCGCCTCGACCGCGTCGTCCACCTCCGCCACGCCGCCGTCGCTGCCAGCCCGGTAGCAGCGACCCTCGAACATGATTCCCTCGCCGTCGAGATCGACGAAGGTGCCGAGCCCCATGTCGCCGTGGCGCTTCACGTCCGCGATGGTCGTGGCGCCGGCGTACACGCCCTTGACGAGGGCGCCCGAGGTCGACACCTGGAAGATCGAGTGCTGCTCGAGATCGAGCGCGTCCGCGAGGCACGCGACGATCGCGGCCTCGCGACTCTCGCCGGTGCGGGCGCAACGGGCCTCGAGCGCCTGCCAGACGCCCTCCGGCAGCGAGCAGGCGATCGGACGACCCGGCGAGGAGGATGCGGGAGGCGTCAATTGACCGCCTTCGCGTGCAGATCCTTCATGAGCGCCAGGTTCTCCGAGTAGTCGACCGGAATCGAGATGAGGAACGGCACCGGCGACGCGAGCCCCTCGTCGAGGGCCGCCGCGAGTTCCGATGCATCGGTGATGTTGCGACCTCGAGCGCCGAACGCCTGCGCGAAGGCGGCGATGTCGACATGGCCGAGCTTCACCCCCGCGGTGCGCCCGTAGTGCGCCTGCTCCTGGAAGGCGACCATGTCGTAGGAGCCGCTGTCCCACACCAGATGCACGAAGCGGGCGCCGATCCGCACCGCCGTCTCGAGTTCGGTCGAACTGAACATGAAGCCGCCGTCTCCGGAGACCGAGATCACTCGCCGGTCGGGCCGTGCGAGGTTCGCGGCGATCGCCCATGGCAACGCGACTCCGAGCGTCTGTTGTCCGTTGCTCACGAGCATCTGCCGCGGATAGTGCGAGAGGAAGTACCGGTTCATCCAGATGTAGTTGGAGCCCACGTCGAGGGCGACGGTGGTGTTCCCGTCGACCACGCGGCGGAGCTCGTGGATGATCCGAAGCGGATGAACCGGCGAGCCTCCGCGCGAGGCGCCGGCGGCGATCGCCTGTTCGATCTCCGTGCGGGCTCGGCCGGCCTGTCCGACGTGCGCCGGATCGATCGAGACCGAGAGCGCGGCCCGCAGCGCGTCGAGGTTCTGCCCGATCGAGCCGATCAGCTCGGCCTCGGGCAGGTATCGCCGATCCTGCCGAGCCGCGACCGAATCGATCGAGACCACCCGACGGATGCCGGTCGCGTTCCAGAGTTCGGGGTCGTACTCGACCGGTTCGTATCCGACCGCGATCACGCAGTCGCTTCCCGCGATCAGTTCGTCGCCGGGCTGGTTGCGGAACAGGCCGACGCGTCCGGCGAACTGCCCTCCGGACTTCTCGCCGACCCACGCCCCGGGGCCCTGGAAGGTCGAGACGTACGGAATGCCGGTCTGCTCGACGAACGCCGCGACGGACGCCGCGTGCCGCGGATCGCTCGCCTGCATGCCGAGCAGCAGCGTGGGACGCCGGCTCGCGTTGACGATCTGCGCCGCGGCGGCGATCGCCGCGGGATGTCCGGCCCCATCCGGAAGCGGTCGTCCGAACTCGAGCGACGGATCGCACGGGTAGTCCGCGAGCCCGACGTCGCGTGGCAGCGAGACGAAGGCCGCACCGGGCCGCCCGCTCTCCGCGGCGCGCATCGCCTCGCCGACGATCTCGCCGAGCTGCTGCGGGGTGCTGACCTCGCTGCTGTACTTGGTGACCGCCCGCATCAGCGACACCGAATCGAGCGACTGATGGGTCGACTTCACTCGCTCCTCGAGCGGCACCTCGCCTCCGATGGCAAGCACCGGATCGCCTTCGGTCGTGGCGGTGGCGAGGCCGGTGACGAGATTGCCGACGCCCGGCCCGGAGGTCGCGATCGCCACGCCGCAGCGTCCGGTCATGCGGCCGATCGCCGCCGCCATGAACGCCGCGTTCTGCTCATGGCGACACAGCACCAGCTTGATCTTCGAATCGAGCAGCGCCTCGAAGACGCTGTCGATCTTCGCGCCGGGAACTCCGAAGGCGTGGGTGACTCCACGCTGCTCGAGCATCCGAACCAGCTGCTGAGCCGTCGATGGCGTGGCGGCAGTCGCGTCAGGCATGAGTCGTTCCTTCTTGTTGACAGCCCGGGATGGGTGGTCGGCCGCTCGGAGCACGCAGAGGCGTCCCGCGACCCTCGAAGGGTAGCGAAGTCGGCGCCGTCCCCGAGCGAGCCGATTCCGGCACCGCCGTGCGGCCGCTTCGTCGAGTGGAGGCTCGTGCCTTCACGGATGCCGCGCCGCCGACGCACTATCTTCGTGCGATCCGATGTCCGCTTCCCCGCACCATCCCGGGTTGCCCGCGTCCGCACCGCCGATCGGCGTGATCGCCGGCGGCGGCACCCTGCCGAGCCTCGTCGCCGAGGGGATCCGCGCCGCGGGGCGATCGGTCGTGGGCATCGGACTGCGCGGCAACTTCGAGGCGGACTTCCCCGGCCGCTGCGATCACTTCGGAACCGCCGGCACCGTTCGGCTCGGTCATTGGATCCGCCTCGCGCGGCGCTTCGGCGTCGAGGAGGCGATCATGGTCGGTCGCGTCAGCAAGTTGCGGCTGCACAACCCCGTCGGCGTGCTGCTCGAACTGCCCGACGTCCGCACATGCCGCTTCTGGTACCGTCGCATGCGAGGCCCGGATCGCCGCTCTTCGGTGCTGCTCGCGGCGGTGGCGGACGAACTTCTCGAAGGTGGCGTGCGGTTGATCGACTCCACTCGCTTCATTCCCGATCACCTCGCGACGGAGGGGCTGCTCGGCCGCGTGCAGCCCTCCGCGAAGCAGTTCGCCGACGTCGCGATGGGCTGGCCGATCCTGCGGCAGGTCGCGCAGATGGACGTCGGGCAGTCGATCGCGGTGCGGGCCGGCGACGTCGTCGCGGTCGAGGCGGCCGAGGGCACCGATCAGCTCATCGAGCGGGCCGGTTCGCTCTGCCGCAAGGGTGGATGGACGCTTCTCAAGACGGCACGGGACGCGCACGACATGCGCTCCGATGTGCCGACGATCGGCGTCGCGACGATCGAGAACCTCGCCCGAAGCCGCGCCGCATGCCTCGCGGTCGGCGCCGGCCGCACGATCCTGCTCGACAAGCCCGCGGTGATCGCGGCCGCGGATCGGCTCGGCATTGCGCTGCTCGGAGTGCCGAGCGAAGGCGCGTCCGTCGAGTCGCTGACGGCGCTCTGCGAGCGGCGCTGAGATGACCGCGCCGCAGGGCCCCTCCCCCGCCTCGCGCGCCTACGCCAAGCTCGACTTCGCGCTCGAACGCTTCGCGATCGACGTGACGGGGCGGCGCTGTGCGGACCTGGGCTGCCACGTCGGCGGCTTCACCGACTGCCTGCTTCGTCGCGGCGCGATCTCGGTCGTCTCGGTCGACACCGGTTACGGGATCCTCGACTGGCGGCTTCGAAGCGATCCGCGGGTCGAGGTGCGCGAGCGCACCAACGCCCTGCACGCCGAGCCGCCGCCGGATCGCGTCGACTTCGTCTCGATCGACCTCGGATGGACGCCGCAGCGGCTCGCGCTTCCCGCAGCCCGACGATGGATCTCGGAACTGGGCGAGGTGATCACGCTCGTCAAGCCGCACTACGAACTCGAGGGCGAGGCGAAGTCGCGGCTCGAGGCGGGACGTCTCGACGACGAGGCCGCGCAGGAGGTGCTCGCGGCGCTGCTTCCGCGAATGCCGCGCTGGGGGTTCGACGTGCTTGGCCACGCCGAATCGCCGATCCGCGGCGGCAAGAGCGGCAAGGGTCGCGCGGGGGCGGGAAACCTCGAGTTCCTGGTGCATCTGCGCCCGGTCGAGCCCTCGGGCGATCCGCCCGCGAGCCTGCGGCAGGAGCCGCCAAACTCGACCGACGCGACCCCGCCGACGCGGTCCTGAACTACAATCCCGACCTTCGCGATTCGCCCCTCGGGACCGTCCCGGTTCGCCTTCCGCGGCCCGCCGCCCGGTCCCCCGACGTCACCGCATGACCGATCCCGCCCAGCCCGATCCCAACGAGGTCCCGACGCCCGCAGTCGAGGCGTCCGCGCCGCGCGATCGGGTGGTCGATCTCGAGATCGATCGCGAGCTGCACGACAGCTACCTCACCTACGCCATGAGCACGATCATGGACCGGGCCCTGCCCGACGTCCGTGACGGGCTCAAGCCCTCGCAGCGACGAATCCTCGTCGCGATGAACGACCTCAACCTGTCGCCGGGTCGCAAGCACATCAAGTGCGCGAAGATCGCCGGCGACACGTCGGGCAACTACCACCCGCACGGCGAGAGCGTCATCTATCCGACGCTCGTCAACCTCGGCCAGTGGTGGAAGACCCGCTACCTGCTCGTCGACAAGCAGGGCAACTTCGGCTCGATCGAAGGCGATCCGCCGGCGGCGATGCGGTACACCGAGGCGCGGATGACCGCGGTGGCGACGCAGCTGCTCGAGGATCTCGATCAGGACACCGTCGACTTCAAGCCCAACTACGACGAGCGGCTCGAGGAGCCGATGGTCCTGCCGGGCAAGTTCCCGAACCTGCTCTGCAACGGTTCGAGCGGCATCGCGGTCGGCATGGCGAGCTCGATTCCGCCGCACAACGCCGCGGAGATCTGCCGGGCGATCGTCGCGACGATCGACGACCCGCAGATCGGCCTCGATCGCCTGCTCGAGATCGTGCCGGGACCGGACTTCCCCACCGGCGGAAGGATCATGGGCCGACGCGGCATCGCGGAGGCCTACGCCACCGGCCGCGGCCGCGTGATCGTGCGGGGCCGCGTGCATCGCGACAAGGTCGGCGGACGCGACGCGATCATCATCGACGAGATCCCCTACCAGGTCGACCAGTCGAACCTCATCGAGAAGATCGTCGACGCGGCGAAGAGCGGACGCATCCCCGACATCTCCGAGGTCCGCAACCACTCCGGACGCGACGCGGCCACGCGGATCCTCGTGGTGCTCAAGCGCGGCGGCGATCCGGAGGTGGTCGAGCGGCAGCTCTACGAGTTCACGCCGCTCCAGCACACCTTCTCGATCATCAACATCGCGCTGGTCAACAGCCAGCCGCGGACGCTCTCCTTCAAGCAGATCGTCCAGAGCCACATCGACCATCGCCGCGAGGTGATCCGCCGGCGCACCGAGTTCCAGCTGCGGCAGGCCCGTCAGCAGGCCCACCGGCTCGAGGGACTCGTGCTCGCGGTGCTCGACCTCGACGAGGTCATCGCGGCGATCCGCTCGAGCGAGTCGCGCGAAGAGGCGATCGCGAAGCTCATGCGGCTTCGCTTCCGCATCCCCGCGGACCATCCCCGCGCCGGCGAGATCCCGCAGCGGCTCCGCGACCTCGCGGCGCAGGGCGACGGCGTCGCCCTCACTCGCCCGCAGGCCGAGGCGATCGGCGCGCTGCGGCTCATCCAGCTGACCGGGCTCGAGATCGCGCGGCTGCTGAAGGAACTCAACGAACTCACCGCGGAGATCGCACGGCTCGAGGAGATCCTCGAGAACCCCGCGGTCCTCATGGGCATCGTGCGGGCGGACGCCGAGGAGATCGGCCGCCGCTTCGGCGACGAGCGGCGCACCGCGATCGAGGAGGGCGAGGCCGAGGACTTCGTCATCGGCGACCTCATCCCCGAGCATCCCGTCGCGGTCTCGGTGAGCCACGCGGGCTACATCAAGCGGCTGCCGCTCGACACCTACCGCACGCAGGGCCGCGGCGGCACCGGCGTCAAGGGCGGCGAGATCCACGAGGACGACTACCTCGAGCACCTGCTCGTCTGCTCCTCGCACGACGATCTGCTCTGCTTCACCAACACCGGGCGCGTCTTCAAGATCAAGGTCTTCCAGCTGCCCGAGCTCTCCCGCACGAGCCGCGGCCGGGCGATCGTGAACCTGCTCGAGCTCCGCGACGGTGAGCGGATCCGCGCATTCCTGCCGGTGGCGGACTTCGAGAAGGGCGAGCACTACCTCTTCTTCGCGACCGCGAAGGGCCGGGTGAAGCGAAGCGCCCTCAAGGACTACCGCAACGTCAACCGCAGCGGCATCATCGCGATCCTGCTGCAGGAGGACGATCGCCTCATCGACGTGCTGCTCACCTCGGGCGAGGACCACGTCCTGCTCGCGAGCGCCTCGGGCATGGCGATCCGCTTCGACGAGAACGACGCCCGCGTCATGGGCCGCAGCGCCGCCGGCGTGCGGGGCATGGATCTCCGCGAAGGCGACGAGATCGTCGGCGTCGTGCGATGCGACGAGGGCGCCGACCTGCTCACCGTCACCGAGCGGGGCTACGGCAAGCGCACTCCGCTCTCGGAGTACCTCGTGCAGAGCGAGGACGGCTCGAGCCGGCCGCAGAGCCGCGGCGGCAAGGGCCGCATCGACATCCGCACCACCGAGCGCAACGGCGGCGTCGCCTCGGTGCGATGCGTGGTCGAGGGCGACGGCCTCATGCTCGTCTCCGAAGGCGGCATGGTGGTCCGCATCGCGGTCGACACCGTCTCGCGGATCGGCCGCAACACGCAGGGCGTGCGCGTCGCGCGGGTCAGGGACGGCGACCGCCTCGTCGCCACCGCCCGCATCGAGGCGGCGCTCATGGCCGACGAGGAGACCGAGGCGCCGCCGGCGGACGAGCCTTCGACCGACGAGGCGCCGGCGTCGGACAGTGCCCCGGCTTCCGACGAACCATCGGCCGGCGAGAAGCCGACCACCTGAGCCACGACCCGAGACGCGACGGGGCGATCGCCTCGACGCGTCCGCGCGACCGATCGCCCGAGCATGCTTCGCGTCCGACGAACCCAGCAGGAGCTTCGCGTCGAGATCACCCCGATGATCGACGTGATCTTCCTGCTGCTCACCTTCTTCATCTACTCGATGGTGCTGATGGTGCGCGTCGACCTGCTTCCGATCGAACTGCGGCAGTTCGTGTCGGGCCGTCCCGCGACGCCCGCGCCGGCGACGACCATCACGCTCGATCTGGAAGGATCGCTCTACCTCGATCGAGAGAAGACCACGATCGACCTCGCGATTCCCGCGATCGCGAAGTCCCGCGAGATCGATCCGGCGACGGTCGTCTACCTCGCGATCGCCGACGGGCAAGGCACCGTCGATCGCGCCCCGATCCTGCAGGAACTGTGGGATCGCCTGCGGCTCGCCGGCATTCCGATCAACCTCGTCGGCAAGCCTGCGGACCGGTCGATCGCCCCGGCGCCTCCCGTTCCCGCGACCCCCTCCGGACCGTGATCGCCGGCCCGGCAGGCGTCGTCAGCGCAACTCGAGCCTGAACACGATCTCCTCGCGGATCGGCTGCGCCAGGAGACGCTGCGCCAGCCGCCGCGTCGGCCGATTGCCCGAGGTGCAGGAGAACCGCGTGATCCGCGAGCCTCGCGAGAGCCCCCACTCGAGGCGCTCGCCGAGCATGAACGCGCTCGCCCAACCGGAGCTCCCGCCGGAGGTCCGCAGCGAGGGAGCAAGCACCTCCGCCTCGACCACCGTGACGCCATCGACGGTGTTGCCGAGCAGCAGTCCGTGGACCTCGTCGCCGATCATGAGCACCGCGTGGTCGTCGGCGTCGTCGCGCAGCAGCAGGTCGTTGATCGTCTCCGACACGCCGCGCACCGTGCCGGCGAGATGCTCCGCGTGGAGCCTCGCCGCGGCAACGAAGGGGGCGTGCCGAAGGGGAACCATGCGCGCGTCCGGAGGAATCCGATCGGACCGACGCAGGTGGTCGAGCAGCGGCCCAAGACGCTCCGCGATGGAACGGGTGCCCGCCTCGAAGGTCGTCAGCGTCTCCGTGCCCACGAAGCCCTTCGCCTCGAGGAACGCGATTCCCTCGGGTTCGGCCTGGGGGTCGCCTTGCGCCATCAGAGTTGCCGCGCCGACCCGCCTCGCCTCCGAGATCGCGAAGTCGAGCAGCCGGGAACCGACGCCACGCCGCCGCCACGGCCGAACCACCCTCGCCGAGACGAGCAGCGACCCTCGGTCGCGGGCGTCGCGGAGCGGGAGCATCGAGAGGGCGCCGACGATCTGCATTGCCTCGTCGTCGGCGGTCGTCGCGATCGCGAGATCGCCGAGATGCCCGAGCCGATCGGCGGTGTGAAGCAGCATCCGGCAGGCCCGCCGCTCGGCGCCCTCGGCGAATCGCACCCGCACCGACGCCGAGCCGCGGCGATCGCTCATGCCGAAGCCCCGCCCGCCCGGGCGACCGACGATCGCGCGATCGCCTCCGCCGTCTCTCGATGACGACGCACGACCTCCGGATCCCAACCCGACCGCTCGAGGATCTCCGCGAGCCCCCGATGCGCGAGGATCGTCGGACGCTGGGCGATCGACCGCTCGAGCGCCAGCACCGCCTCGGGCAGGTGGCCGAGGCGCCCCAGCGCCACACCGAGCACCGCGTGCGCCTCGGGCCATTGGAAGACCAGGCCCGTGGCTCGAAGCGCGGCCTCCGCCGCAGCCTGATCCTCGCGAAGCTCCAGATGCAGGAGCGCCTGCACGATCGACGCGGACGGCGAAGCAGGGTTCTCCGCGAAGGCGATCGCGATGAAGCGGTCGGCATCCTTGAAGCGCCGCAGTTGCAGATGCGCATACGCGAGCTTCTCCGCGAGGCCACGCTCGCCGGTCGCCTCGGCACGCCCCAGTTGCGTGGCCGCATCGTCCACGCGCCGCTCCCGCATCGCGATGGCCGCCAGCAGCATGCACGCACGCCCTTCGCATCCCTCGATCCGCACGGCCCGCTCGGCCAGGTCGCGGCATCGTGCAAGGTCGCCGTCGACGAGATGGCACACCGCAAGAAGGAGGATGCAGCCGCCGTCGATCGGACGGGCGGCGACGATCCGCTCGAGCGGCGCGATCGCGTCGGACCATCGCTGCGCGTCGAGATGCGAGAGCGCGAGATGGCGATCCTCGCGCAGCCGTTGATCCCGCTCGAACCGTTCCGACGAGACGCTTCGATCGAGATAGCCCAGGTCGACGAGTTGCCGCACGAGCGACTCCGCATCGGGATCCGCGACGGACTCCTCGCCTTCGACGCGGCCGAAGTCGCCGTCGAGCGCTTCCCACGAGGCGATCGAACGCGGTTCGGGCGGCGATGCGAAGGCCTCGCGAAGGACGCGTCCCGGAAGGTCCTCGCCCACCGGCAGGCCCAGCATCGTCAGGGCCGTCGGCACGAGGTCGATCGCCGCGGCGCCGTGCAGACGCCGGTCGGCGGCGATTCCTTCGCCGGCGAGCACCACGACGCCGTGCTGATGGCGAAGCACCGCCGGCCCGCCGTCGTCCCCCGTCCGCATCCCGCGGCTCGGCACGCATCGCATGCCCAAGGGCGAGCACACCACCACCGTCGCATCGCCAGCGAGCGATCGCAGCGACGCGAGCATGCCGTCGAGCAGCCGCAGCGCGGCGTCGACCACCCCGCCGTAGATGCCTGCGTCACGCTCCGCCACGCCATCGACGCGAGGCGATCGGAACGGCAGGAACCATCGGGCCATCGCGTCGGCGAGGGGATAGCGGACGGCGGCAAGCGACCAGTCCGTGCTCGAAAGCAGATGCGTCGCGACCGCATGCCGCGAGACGGTCGCGGCGAGCGCCTCCATGACGATCGCAAGGCGCCGATCCCGATCCTGATCGACTTCGGCGAGCGCCGGCACGAACGGCGCGATCTCCGCGGCGCCAAGTTCATCGGGATGCAGCCGAAGTTCCGCGAGTTCCGCTTCGAGGCTCGCAGGATGAAGCGATCGCTCCGGCACCCGCCACGGCTCCCCGAGCCGCGCCGACACCTCGAAGAAGCGATCCGAGACGAACGCGCCTCGCACCGGATCGGCGGGATGGCTCGCGGGCCATCCGACCACGATGCTCCGAAGGCCCTCGCGGTTCGCGAGGTTCCAGAGGGCGTGCGTCCGGCGAGACCGGCTCCCCACCGGGAGCAGTTCGCCGCTCACCGCATCGAAGCGGGTCGCATCGAGCACGCCGTGATGTTCAGGCAGACTTCCGGTGGCAAGCGTCGTCCACGCCACGACCGGCTCGGCGACGCCGCCTGCGGAAAGCGAGCCGATCGCACCGCGCTTCACAAGGTCGGCAAACGCCGGCAGCAGACCTGCGTCGATCGCCGGATGGAGCAGCGAGCCGTCGAGGCCGTCGAGACCGACCAGCAGCAGGCGACGCGTCGGCGTCCGCAGTTCGTTCACGATCGATCCATCCCGACGTTCGCGTCGCGGGCGATGCCCTCGCGCCGACGATCCACTCGGCGAGCCCTCAGGCCTGCTTCCGCTGCCGCCAACGGCCAAG
>JBMSXH010000020.1:0-13834 GCA_049425445.1 Phycisphaerales bacterium
CGAGCGGCCGGTCGAGTCGGGTTGGTCGCATCGCCTGGCGCCCGAGTCCGTCCGAAGTTCCGAGCGTGGCCGATCGGGCCGAGGTCCGAGATTCGATCGGACGGCACGTTCCTCGCGGGCGTTCGCGCGGCCGAGCGGGACGAAGCGCGGCTCCGGACCGGAGGCGCTCGTTCGGCGTTGCAATGCCGATCGACCGGCGGCGTTGCCGCCGCCCCGAGTCCGCGGCGACTCGATCGATCCGAGGCGTCGGCCTCGCGAGCCTTCGCGAGATCCGAGCCGGCCCGTGCGTGACGAGACCGACGACCTCGGCCCATCCATGAGTGCCTTCGCCAACGGATCCTCGACGCGCGCACGCCTGCAGCCACACGCCGCCACGGGTCGATCCGGAGGCGTCGAAGGCGGATCGGCGGTTCCGAGGGTGGCGATCGTCGGCGGTGGGCCGGGCGGCCTCTTCACCGCCCATGAACTGCAGCGGATCGCGGCTCGGCCGATCGCGACGACGATCTTCGAGGCGTCCGATCGGCTCGGCGGCAAGGTGGTCACCCGCCGCTTCGAGTCGGCGGACGTCCGCTACGAGGCCGGCGCGGCCGAGTTCTACGAGTACGCGCACCTTGGCCACGATCCGCTGAAGGAACTCGTGCTCGAACTGGGTCTTCCGATCCGGCCGATGGGCGGACCGTCGGTGATCGTCGATGGGCACGTCGTGTCGAACCTCGACGACGTCCGGGATCGCCTGGGAAGCGCCGCCGCGGCGTCGCTCCGGGCCTTCGACGGCCGGGCGCGGGATCGCATGACGCCGCAGGAGTTCTACCGGTCCGGCGATCTCGACGTCGCGGCAGGGGCCGCGGCGAGTCGGCGATTCGACGACACGCTGTCGGAACTCGAGTGCCCGCACGCCCGGCGATACGTCGAGCATCTCATCCACAGCGATCTTGCCGCCGAGCCGTCGCAGACCAACGAGGAGTTCGGGCTGCAGAACTTCCTCATGAACGATCCCGCCTACATGCGCCTCTACGGGATCGAGGGCGGCAACGAGCGGCTCGTCGAGGCGCTCGCCGCGCGGATCGACGCGACCGTGCGGCTCGGCCGGCGGGTCGAGTCGGTGGAGCGGACCGAGGGCGGCGGGCTGGTCGTCCGTTCGAGCGCCGACGGCGAGTGCCGGGCGGAGGAGTTCGACTTCGTGGTCGTCGCGCTGCCGCACGCGAGCGTGGCGAAGGTGTCGTTCCTCGGCGAGGACCTTCGAGGGGCGATCGCCGCCCATCACGCGCACCACGACCATCCGGCCCACTACCTGCGCATCACCATGCTCTTCGATCGGCCGTTCTGGCAGGACGCGCTCTCGGACTCGTTCTGGATGCTCGATCGCTTCGGCGGGTGCTGCCTCTACGACGAATCGTCGCGCGATGCCTCGACGAGCCACGGCGTGCTCGGCTGGCTGCTCGGGGGCGACGCGGCGAAGGCGCTCGCGCATGCCGACGATGCGGCGATCCTCGCGGCGGCGCTCGAGGCGCTGCCGCCCGTCCTGTCGCAGGCCCGCGATCGGATGCTCGAGGCGCAGGTGCATCGGTGGATCGGCGCGGTGAGCGCGCTGCCGGGCGGTTCGACGCCGTGGCCGCGGGATCGTCGCCACTGCCCGGAGCCGATCGGCCATCCGAACCTCTTCATGGTGGGCGACTACCTGTACGACTCGACCCTGAACGGCGTGCTCGACTCCGCGGAGCACGTGGCCGGCTGGATCGCCGCGATGGTGACCGAACCGCCTCGACGCTGAGGCCTGGATCCGACGATGACCCAATCAAGCTCACCCGACGGCACCGACGCCTTCGCCGCCGCCGATCTCTCCGATCTCCTGCCGGAGGGCGGCACCTTCGAGGCGTCGATTCCGCTGGGGATCGACGGAGCGGGCCTCTCGCTGGCGTGCATTCCCGGATCGGGCCGCGAACTGCCCGACGCGGTGCGGGCGTGGGTCGAGGCCGATCCCCATGCCGATGGCGAGCCGGCGGTGTGGATGACCTTTCAAGGCGCCCATCTCCACTGGTCGCCCGGACGCGCGGCGATCCTCGCGCCGGGCGAGCGCCTCGACTCGGTGCGGGCGGTGGTGGTCGAGGCGACCGCGCACGCGCGCGAACTGCGGGCGATCGAGCGGACCATGACGGCGTGGTGGCCCGAACTCGAGGCCGATTCGGCGCTCGCGTTCGAGTTCGAGGAGTCGGCGGTCCCGCGGCGAAGGCAGTTGCGGGCGCGACTGCATCGGGCGATGGTGCTGCGGGCCCGGCTCGCCCGGATCGCGCCGTACCTGCTCTCCCCGCTCGTGCATCCGCCGACGCTGGCGAGCCAGGTGGCCGACCGGATGCGCGAGCGGCTGCGGATGTCGGCGCGGCACGAGGCGGCGTCGCTGCAGATCGAGGTCTTCCGCGACACCTACGAGACCTGTGGAGCCCGGGCCAGCGAGTTCATGCTCGCCCGCACCGGCCATCGGCTCGAATGGGCGATCATCGTGCTGCTCGGTGCGCAGCTGCTGCTCTGGGGCTTCGAGTACCTGTCGATGGCCGCCGGGTGACCATGCGATTCGCCTCGATCGACATCCTCCGCACGATCGCGATCGTGGTGATGGTCCTCGTGCACTTCGGCGAGAACCTCGGGGGCTACACGCCCATCTTCGCGGGGTTCGGGGCGCCGCTCTTCGTCTTTCTCTCCGGCACGAGCTACTTCCTGTGGTCCGACGCACGGCTCTCCCGCGGCGCCGACGAGACGGAGATCTCGAAGATCTCGGTGCGGCGAGGACTGTTCGTGCTCGGCACCGGGTTCGCGTTCAACCTGTTCGTCTGGCTCCCGGAGGAGATCTTCATCTGGGATGTGCTCACCTTCATCGGCGTCGCGCTGCTGATCCTGAACGTGGTGCGCCGCATGCCGCGGTCGGTGTGCATTCTCGCGGCGGTCATGTCGATGCTCGTCGCCCCGTTCCTGCGGGACATGGCCGACTTCGCGGCCTACTGGGAGAACGGGTACTTCGAGTACGACCCCACGCTCTCCGACGTGCTGATCGGATTCCTCGCCACCGGCTACTTCCCGCTCTTTCCGTGGATCGGGCTGACGCTTGCCGGATACGCCACCGCGTCGTGGCTCTTCGCCCGCCCCGAGCCGGACGGCGGGTCGATCGCCTCGCCGTGGCGCACCGTGGCCATCGGCGGCGGCCTCGTCGCGATCGCGGTCGCGCTGTGGATGGCGGAACCGCGGCTTCCGGAGACGTTCTCCTCGATCGTGCTGGGCGGCTGGAGGATGTTCCCGGCGACCCTGATGTACGTGCTCGCGGCGACCGGCATGGCGATGGGACTGCTCTCGCTGGGCCATCGATATGTGGATCTCGCGCCGAGATCGCCGCGGCTCGAGGGTCCGCTGCGCATGGCGAAGACCTTCAGCCGCTACTCGCTCACCATCTACGTGCTGCACCACCTCGTCCACCTGTGGCCGCTGTGGATCTACGGCCTCCTGACCACCGGCGACCCGACCGCCCTGTGGGGTGCGGCCCTGCCGGTCGGAACGTCGCTGGCGCTTGGCGTCGCCTTCCTGATCGGATGCGGCGCGGTGCTGCGATGGCTCGGGCCGGAGCGGACCTACGGGCTCGAAGCGATGATGCGATGGATCTGCGACTGATCGACCCACTCGGCCGACGCGCCGAGACCCGTGCTCCTGCGAATCCCGGAGGCGGCGTCGCGCGAATCCGAGGTCGCATGCCGAAGATCCATCGCCCGCCGGTTCCGCCACCCAAGATCTGCGTCTCGTGCGGGCGTCCGTTCACGTGGCGGAAGAAGTGGGAGCGCGACTGGCCGGGCGTGAAGTACTGCTCCGACGCCTGCCGGCGACGGGGGCCCCAGGCCTCGCTCGGCGAGCACCGCTGATCGTCGGCCGAAGAGTCCGCCGGTCTCGACGAGCCACTCGTGTTCCCGGGGTCGTCGATCCATCCGGGCGATCCATCTCGCCCCATCTCGCCGGAGCAACGTCGGCGTGGGCCTTGCGGTCGGACGCGACGGGCGTGGCCGGGAAGCGATGCCGACGGTGATCCTCGAGGTCGACGCCATCGCAGCGATCGTCCTCGCTGGCCCGCATCGGTCTGCGCCGTTGACACGCGTGCGACGAGGCCGCGCGACGGCATGACCCGATCGCGCGGCCTTGTCGTCGGCCCGCCCGGCTCGCCGTGGCCGGTTCCGAGACGCCGGGGGAGCCGGCGTCAAGCGTTCAGCGGCCTTCTCGCCGGCGCCCTCAGCGGCGTCGTCGGCGACCCGCGAGGCCCAGCAGCGCGAGCGATGCCGTCACCGCCGGTGCGGGCACCGCGGTGATCGTCACGCTGCCCGAGAATCCGGCGGAGCCGCCGGTCAGGTCGTAGATCACGCCGCCCATCACGATCTGGTGCGTTCCGGCGGCGAGGGTGAACGAGTAGGTCACCGGATCCGAACTCGGCGCGATGACGATGTCGCCGGGCGGAAACGGATCGGAGTCGATGAAGCCGCGGCCATCCGCGGTCCCCGTGACGATGCCGGTCACGGTCACGACGACGTCGGTGTCCGCGGTGAATCCGATCAGGCTGCGCGCCGCCGCGATGCTCGGCGTCGGGAAGCTCCAGGCCGGTCCAGCGACCTCGTTGTCGAAGGTGAAGTAGGCGTAGTCGCCGTCGTAGACCCCGCCGTTGCTCTCGAACGTGGTCAAGGTCGAGACGGTCAGGACGTACGGCTGATAGCCGGTGCCCTGGACGAAGGCGCCCACGAAGGGGTTGGCGATGTCGTAGATGTCGAAGAAGTCGAAGTTGTCCGGCAGGCCCACGAATCCGACGCCCGCTTCGATCACGTCGATGTGGATCCCCGCCTCGGCCTGCCCGGTCCAACTCGAGGCCGTCAACACTCCGAGCATGGTGGCCGACGCCCACGACGCACGGCGGCCGTGGCGAACGGCGGCCGGTTGCTGATCTGCTCCCATCGAAGGTCCTCCCTGTTCCGATCCCGATCCGTGTGGCTCTGTGCGGGCACCGTCGAGACCCTCGACACCCGCGTGGAATCGACCGGCAGAGACGCCGAGCGATCCGAGGGAAGTCTGGCATCGCCGACGGCCGATCTCTGCGCCGGAGCGCGATCGATCGCGCTTCGGCGCCCGATGCCGGAGACGCGTCGTGGGCGGCCAAGGGTCTCGGAGATCGAGCCGGGCCCCGCTCAACCGGCGGGCGGCGCGAGTTTCCAGCGGAGGACGAGGGAGGTGTGCAGGGGCGGGCAGCGAAGCATCGCTCGGAAGCCCACGAAGGCGTCGGGCGTCGCGCCGAGGCGTGTGGTCGCGTGTCTCGAGAGCGCCTCGTAGCGGCTCTGGAGCGGGACCAGCGGCGGCGGAAGCGATGCGGGGCCCTCCAGGCGCTCGACCGATTCGTGGAGCGGCAGGCGGCGACTCTCGCGGTACTCGAGCCCGTCGCCGGGTCGGATCGCCAGGTTGTAGAAGGCGCCTGCCGGATCGCCGCCGCGAACGAGATCGCGATGGAGCCACACCTCGAGCAGGAAGGCATCCGTCGGCACGGAGACGTTGGCGTTCAGTTCCCCGAACTCCGATTCCGTGCGGCCTCGGATCGTCCCGAGTCCCTCGACCGAGTAGGCGGCGCCCACATCGATGGACCCGCCTCTCGAGGGGGCGGGCGTTCCGAAGCTCACCACGCCGCGCGTCGAGACCTCGACCTCATCGGTGCCGAGATCCGGCGAGCCGAGTTCCTCGAACAGCGGTCCGCGGGTGCGACGGAGCGAGCCGGCAATCCCGGGGTCGATCTCGTAGCGATCGCTCGTGGCGATCAGCGGTGGCCAGCAGACGGGCAGCGCCGGACCCGGTCGAAGCCGTTCCAACTCGAGAAACAACTGCCCGCCCGCGAGATCGCACTGGACGCCGTCGGCGGCGGGGGTGATCCACGAGCAGGTCACGAGGCCGTGGAGCCGAAGCCCCCAGAGCTGGCAGGCGGTGTCGAACGCGCTGCGCAGCGACCGAGGCGTGGGCATGCGCGAGGAACGGCCGGCTCCGGCGTTCGAGACGAAGGATCGGAGGGTCTCGTGCTCGACGTCGGGGCCCTCGAGCAGTTGATCGAGACGTTCGAGGGAGGTCTGGAGGCGTTGGACGATCGGCGGCTCCACCCCTGCGTCCGCGATCTTGCGAACCAGCGCGCGGCGACCTCGGCCTCCCGGCAGCGCGGAGAGCGTGCTGATGGGATCGGGCGCGTCCAGCACGCGAATCGCGCTCGCCGACAGGGTGGTCGAGATGCCGAGCCGCCGAGCCAGCGAACGCCGTCCGAAGTCTCCGACGCAGGCTTCGGCGATCGCGTCTCGCAGCGATTCGGCAAACGCGGCCGCCGCCTCGCCGCCGGGAGCCAGATGGGGAGGCAGTGGCGTCGGCAGGGGTGCTTCGGACACGGCGCGACGGTAGCGGAACTCGTGCGGTGCGGTGCCGCCCACCACGGGTTTCGGCTCACTTCACGCGAATGGGAGCACGATCGAGGCCGGAACCGCGATGTTCGAGGTCGAGCGATCGGCGACGATCGCTTCCATGAGCGGAGGAGGCGGGCCGGTTCCTGCTAGGGTCACCGCGAGAACTCCCCGTCGCCAGGATCGCGGCGGGAGCGGCGGGCCGTCGTCGCCGGCCCTGCACGCCGTTGGAGTCCGATCTTCTCGAGATCAAGGAGCACCCCCGTGAAGCACGTCGCCGCGATCGCATGCCTTGTCACCGCCATCGCCGCCGCGTTCGCGCTCGCGGCCACGTCGCCCCGAACCGCCGACGACGAGGCGGCGGCGCGTCTGGAGTCGCTCACCTCCGCGCTGAACTCGCTCCCGATGGTGATCTTCTTCAAGGACACCGAGGGCGTGTACCGGGGCGGCAACACCGCATGGGCCGCGTTGCTCGGGAAGCCGTTGCCCGAACTGCTCTCGGGCAAGACGGACTTCGACCTCTTCCCGGAGGAGGTCGCCAGGAGCTTTCGGGCCTACGACGCGGCGATGCTCGCGTCCGGCAAGGCGGTGCGGAACCAGGAGACGCTCGTCTATCCCGATGGTCGATCGGTGCTCGTCGAGACCTTGAAGGCGCCGTGGATCGGATCGGATGGCAAGCCGCGCGGCCTGGTCGGGATCTGCGTGGAGCTCGCGGCTCCGGCTGCGCCGAAGACGCCCTGAAGTCCGATCAGAGTCGCGTCGAGGTGACCGGGGCCCAGGCCCGCGCGACGATCGCGCACGGTCGAGGGCCGAGTCGTCTTCGGTCACGCCATCGGCAAGGTTCTATCCTGCGTGCAGCCGGCGGCAGAAGGCGGCGTCGGTCCCGCGGAGGATCCATGGGCGAGGAATCACAGGTCGAGTTCATGCGCAGGGCGATCCGGCTCTCGAGCGACAACGTTCGGCGCGCGGGGGGGCCGTTCGGGGCGGTGATCGTGAAGGGCGGGCAGGTGGTCGGGGAGGGGTGCAATCGGGTGACCGCCACCCACGACCCGACGGCGCACGCCGAGATCGTGGCGATTCGCGACGCCTGCCGGCGGCTGTCGACCTTCGATCTCTCCGGGGCGGAGATCTACACCAGTTGCGAGCCCTGCCCCATGTGCCTTGCGGCGATCTACTGGGCACGCCTCGAGCGGATCCACTTCGCCAACACCAAGGAGGATGCGGCCGCGATCGACTTCGACGACCACTTCATCTACGACGAGATCGGTCGCGATCCGGCGGATCGGGCCATTCCCCGCAACCAGCTGCTTCGCGACGAGGCGATCAAGGCCTTTGAAGACTGGACCGCGCACGCGGGTCGCATCCGATACTGAGGATCCTGCGTCTGGAGCCTGCGTCGATGCGCGACTACGCACTGATCCACGTCAACGGGATTCCGAGGGAGGTGCGGGGGCGCGAGGCGCTGATGATGCTCGCCGACTGGCTCCGCAAGGAGGCCGGATTGACCGGGACCAAGATCGTCTGCGCCGAGGGCGACTGCGGGGCCTGCACCGTCCTGCGGGCCTTCGAGCCGTGCGGCCATCACGGTCCGCCGCCTCGATTCGAGGCGATGAACAGCTGCATCGCGATGGTCGCGCAGATGGACGGATCGCATCTCGTCACGGTGGAGGGGCTCGCGGACCGCGACGGTCTCGCCCCGGCGCAGGAGGCGATGCGGCGCTGCCACGGAAGCCAGTGCGGCTTCTGCACGCCCGGGTTCGTCATGGCGATCAGCGGCATGCTCGAGCAGCACGACCGGGGCACGATCGATGCCCGCGTCGCCGCGAACCACCTCACGGGCAACCTCTGTCGCTGCACCGGCTACACGCCGATCCTCGAGGCGGCGTGCGAGGCGGACGCCGCGGAGCGTCGATCGGTGGCGGACCGCCACGGAACGCCGGCGGCCTTCGAACGATCCCGCGCGGCGATGGGCGTCGGTCTCTCGCTGCAGCACGGTGGGGTGCGATTCCTCGCGCCCACCACGCTCGCGGAGGCCTGCGCGTTCGCCGCGCAGCATCCCGAATGCCGGGTCGCGGGGGCGTTCACCGATCTCGGCGTGCCGATCAACAAGGGCCGACCGATGCCGAAGGCGCTGCTCAGCCTTCATCTGATCCCCGAACTGCTCGAGGCCGAGGTCGACCACCGAACCGTCCGGGTCGGAGCACGGGTCTCGCTCGCATCGCTGCGCCGCCTCTGCGAGGAGGCGGCGCCCGAGTTCGCCCGCTTCCTGAACCTCTTCGCGTCGCCCCAGATCAAGAACGTGGCCACGCTCGCGGGGAACGTCGCCACCGGATCGCCGATCGGCGACACGCTGCCCTTCCTGCTCGTCTCCAACGGCGTCGTGCACGTGGCCAGCGCGGCCGAGCCGGGCGCGCCGTTGCGGCGTCGGGAGATCGCCATGACCGAGCTGTACCGCGGATACCGGCAGCTCGCGCTCGAACCCGGCGAGATCATCACGCACGTCGCCTTCGAACGAAGCGTCGAGCAGGAGACGGTGCGCCTCTACAAGGTCTCGCAGCGGAAGGACCTCGACATCAGCACGGTGAGCGCGGCCTTCGCGATCCGATGGGAGTCGCCGCGCCGCATCGCGGAGGCCCGCGTGGCCTACGGCGGCGTCGCCGCGGTGCCGCTGCGCATGCCGCGGATCGAGGCGGCGCTGCGGGGCGATCTCGATCGCGCCAAGGCGGATTCGATCGCCGCGCAGATCGGCGAGGCGGTTCGCCCCATCTCGGATGTCCGGGGGAGCGCGGCCTATCGAAGCGTGCTCGCCGCCAACCTGTTTCGCCGCTTCGCCGCGGAGCTGCTCGATGGCTGAGCGCGGGGCGCCGGGCTCCGGACTCGCGGTGACGCCCGATCCCGGATCGGCGCCGCACGACTCCTCGTCGACCCATGTCACCGGTCGAAGCGAGTACATCGACGATCGGTCGAGGTCGGCGGGCGAACTGCTGTGCGGACTCGTCTACAGCCCCTTCGCGAAGGCCAGGATCGTGCGGCTCGATCTCTCCGCGGCGCTGGAGGTTCCCGGCGTGGTCTGCGCGGCGACCGCCGCCGACGTCGCGCACAACCGCTGGGGAAGCATCATCGTCGACCAGCCGATCATCGCCGATCGCGAGGTCCAGTACGCCGGCGAGGTGGTCGCGGTGCTCGGGGCCGAGACCGCGGACGCGCTCCGCGCGGGGCTGTCGGCGGTGCAGGTGGAGTGGGCGAAGCTGCCCGCGATCCGCACCATCGACGAGGCGGTCGCGGCGCAGTCGTTCATCGGCGAGGAGCGACGGATCGAGCGGGGCGATGCGGAGGCGGCGCTGCGCACGGCGCCACGCACCCTCGAAGGGACCCTCGTCATCGAGGGCGCGGACCACTTCTACCTCGAGAGCCAGGCGGCGGTCGTCTATCCGAACCTCGACGGCCCGATCGAGGTGCATGCCTCCACGCAGCATCCGACCGAGACCCAGCACGTCGTGGCGGAAGCCCTCGGCGTGCCGTTCAGCGAGGTCACCTGCATCGCGCGACGGCTCGGGGGAGGCTTCGGAGGGAAGGAGTCGCAGGGAGCGCCGATCGCGGCGTGCGCAGCGCTCGTGGCACGGAAGTCCGGACGCCCGGCGCGACTCGTCCTCGGCAAGGACGACGACATGATCGTCACCGGCAAGCGGAATCCCTTCCAGATCCGCTACCAGGTCGGCTTCGACGACGAGGGGCGGCTGCTCGCGCTGCGCGCGGTGCTGCACTCCGACGGCGGCGCCTACGCCGACCTCTCCACCGCGATCATGGAGCGGGCGCTGCTGCATTGCGACAACGCCTACTTCATCCCCCACGTGGAGGTGCGGGGCCGCGTCTGCCGGACCAACCACCATCCGCACACCGCCTTCCGCGGCTTCGGCGGGCCGAAGGGCATCGCCCTGATCGAGTCGATCCTCGAGGACGTGGCCCGCACGGTGGGACGGGATCCGCTCGATGTTCGGCGGCTCAACGTGTACGCGCCGGGCCGCGACGAGACCCACTACGGGCAGACCGTCGAGAACAACCTGCTCCCGTCGCTGTTCGAGGCCCTCGAGGAGCGTTGCGAGTACCGCCGTCGCCGCGAGGCGATCCGGGCGTGGAACGACGATCCGTCGAACCATCCGCGCGGGCTTTCGATGACCGCGGTGAAGTTCGGGATCTCCTTCACCACGCGGTTCCTGAACCAGGCGAACGCCCTCGTCAACGTGCACCGCGACGGCACCCTGCAGGTGTCGACCGGCGCGGTCGAGATGGGGCAGGGCGTGAACTCGCGCATCGCGGCGCTGGTGGCGGAGCAGTTCGGGCAGCCGCTCGCCGCGGTGCGGGTGCTGCCGACGAGCACCGAGCGAAACGCCAACACCTCGCCGACCGCCGCGAGCGCGGGAACCGACCTGAACGGCGCGGCGGCGGTCGCCGCCTGCGGCCGGATCCGCGCGAGGCTCGCGTCGCTCGCGGTCCGCCTGCAGGGCCTTCCTCCCAAGCGTTGGCCAAGTCGGACCGCCGGACTCGGCACCGAGCCGGAGTTGTGCGTCTCGGAGGATCCGCCGGCCCTGCCGGTGCGCTTCGAGGGCGGTCGGGTCGTGGTGGGCGAGGGCGCCTCGGCGTGGTCCCTGCCGTTCGCCGATCTCGTGATGGAGGCGCATCGCAGCCGGATCTCGACCTGCGAGTACGGCCACTTCGCGACGCCGCGCCTGGGCTTCGACAAGATCGCGGGCCGCGGGCGCGCGTTCCTCTACTACACGCAGGGAGTCGCCGCGAGCGAGGTCGAGCTGGATCGCTTCACCGGCGAGGTGAAGGTGCGGCGGGTGGATCTGCTGATGGACCTCGGGCGACCGATCAACCACGCCCTCGACATGGGGCAGGTGGTCGGCGGCTTCGTGCAGGGCATGGGCTGGGTCACCACCGAGCATCTGCACTACGACGAGAACGGGCTCCTCGTCTCGCATTCGCCGAGCACCTACAAGATCCCGAACGTGCAGGACGTCCCGCGCATCCTGAATGCCGACCTGGTCTTCAACGAATCGAACAAGGCGAACATCCGCGGCACCAAGGCCGCCGGCGAGCCGCCGCTGATGCTGGCGCTTTCGGTCTGGACCGCGGTGCGCGACGCGGTGATGAACGCCCGCGGCGTGCGCACCGGCTCGCGGGAACTGGTGCCGATGGCGATTCCCGCGACGGCGGAGCGGGTGCTTCGAGCGCTCGAGCCCGAGACGTTCGCCCGCGTGGAGGGCGGCCGAACGGGATGAGCGCCGTCTCCCACGCCTATCTGCAGCACGCCACCCGGCTCGCCGAGCGCGGCGTGGTCTTCGTCACCGTGACGCTGGTGCATCCGGAGGGCCACGTGCCGCAGGATCTCGGGGCGAAGGCGATCGTGACCGCCGATGGCCTCTCCTGGGGCACCGTGGGCGGAGGCCGGCTCGAAGCCCGGGCGATCGAGCACGCCCGGGGGCTGATCGCGCGAGCGACGAACGCGAGCGGCGCGCCGCAGCCGGTCGCGCCGGAACTGATCCGCTACGAACTGCAGCGGGATCTGAACATGGTCTGCGGCGGCGCGGCGACGCTCTTCTACGAGGTCTCGTCGGCGGCCACCTGGAACATCGTGGTGTTCGGCGCCGGACACGTCGCCCAGGCCACGGTGTCGCTGCTCTCGACCTTCCACTGCAACCTCGTCTGCATCGATCCGCGACCGGAGTGGCTCGGGCGCCTGCCCGCGCACGCCAACCTGCGCACGCGGCTCGCGCCGGAGCCCGCGGAGGCGGTGGACGACCTTCCGCCCGGCGCGTTCGTGCTCTGCATGACGCAGGGCCACGCCACCGATCTGCCCATCGTTCGTCGCCTGCTGCAACGCGGCACCGCCGGATTCATCGGCGTGATCGGAAGCGAGCCGAAGGCCCGCACGCTTCGCGGCACGCTGCGCTCGGAAGGCGTTCCGGAGGCGGCGCTCTCGGCCATCCGGTGCCCGCTCGGCCTGCCGATCGGCGGCAATGCGCCGGCGGAGATCGCCGTCAGCATCGCGGCGCAACTGCTGCAGGTGCGCGATCAACCGACCGGTTCGGGCTAGGTCGCGGTGGTGGCGACTCGACCGAGCGCTCGTGCCGCCTCGCCGTCGCGCCGCCGAGCGCGGCCCCTCGATCCGCGGAGTGCCGTGGCGGCACGGCGTCGTCTCGCGAATCGCCGATCCGCGTCGCACGGCTTCGCGAGCGGGAACCGGTAGCATTCCGCCTCGTCATGCCTCGAACCTCTCGATCCGCCGCTGCGACGTCACGACCGCTTGCTTCACATCGCTCGGCGAAGCCCGAGGCGAAGCCGTCGTTGCCGTCGTTGCCGTCAACGCCGTCGATGCCCGACGGCTTCGATCCCGATGCCGCGGCAACCGGCGATGGCCTCTTCGGACTCGAGACGAAGCCGGAGGCGTCGGCGATCGTCGTGATCCCGGTGCCCTTCGACGCGACCACGAGCTACCGCCCGGGCACGGCGAAGGGACCGGAACATGTCCTCGAGGCGAGCCTGCAGGTCGATCTCGAGGATCTGCAGTACGGCCCGATCTGGAAGCACGGCGTGTCGATGCTGCCGGTGCCGAAGGCGATCGCGAGGCTGTCCCGCGCCGCCCGCGCCGCGGCAGAGCCGGTGATCCGTGCCGGTGGAGCGGTGCCGGGCAACCGAAGCCACCAACGCGCGGTGGCCAAGGTCGACGACGCCAGCGAGACCGTGCGGCGACACGTCGCCCGCGAGGCGCGACGGATCCTCGACCGCGGCGCGATCCCCGCGGTGCTTGGCGGCGATCACGCGAGTCCCTTCGGCCTGATCGAGGCGGTGGCCGAGCGTCATCCGGGCCTCGGCATCCTGCAGATCGATGCCCACGCGGATCTGCGAGAGGCCTTCGAGGGCTTCGCGTGGAGCCACGCGAGCATCTTCCACAACGTGCTCACTCGGATTCCGAAGGTCGGTCGACTCGTGCAGGTCGGCATCCGCGACGTCGGCGCGCGGGAGGTCGAGTTCATCGAGCGGTCGCGCGGCCGCGTCCGGACCTTCTTCGACCAGCGGCTGCGCGATCGGCAGTTCGCGGGCGCCACGTGGAGCGCCCTCTGCAAGGAGATCGTCGAGGCGTTGCCGCGCGAGGTCCACATCTCCTTCGACATCGATGGCCTCTCCCCGGAGCTCTGCCCCCACACCGGGACTCCGGTGCCGGGCGGCTTGTCCTTCGCCGAGATGAGCCACCTGCTCGAGGTGCTTGCGACAAGCGGGAAGCGCGTCGTGGGATTCGATCTCTGCGAGGTCGCCCCCGGACCGCGCGGCGTCGACTGGGACGGCAGCGTCGGCGCGCGGGTGCTCTACAAGCTGATGGGCTGTGCGATTCG
>JBMSXH010000021.1:0-13674 GCA_049425445.1 Phycisphaerales bacterium
CCCCCCCCCCCCCCCCCCCCCCGCCCCCACCAGACTCAGCCGGACCCCAGCGAGTCGAGCAGCAGTCCGATCTCGCGATCGAGGTCGGCGGGGTTCGCGCCATCGCGAAGAAGCCGCTCGCTGATCGCCTTGCGGAACCGCAAGCCCGCGGTCCGCACCATGCCGTTCACCTGCCCCACCGTCAGCCCCGACTCCTTCGCCAACTGCTCGTAGTTTCGCCCCTCCATGTGATGGCGCACGAAGAGTTCCCAGTGCCGAAGGAATCCCTCCGCCTCGCACGCCAGCCTCGCCGCCTCGAAGGACTGCCGCACGGTGTACTGGGCGTAGTTCCGCTCGAAGTCCCGGTCGACCGAGGCCGGAATCTCCTCCTCGGTCGGTACGGGCGAGGCGTCGCGGCGGCGTCGACGAACCTCCTCGCGACAGTAGAAGAGCAGTCCGTTGACAAGCCATCGGCGGAGCCGAAGGTTGCTCGAACGCCAGGCGTCGATCCACTCTTCACGAGACAGACGGCTCGCGAAGAACCCGGCGATGAGATCCCGAGGCTCGCCGAGCGTTCGATAGCTCGTGGCGGAGAGGTACGCCGCCAGTGGGGCGTAGTAGGCCTTCATCAGGAACTCGACCAACTCGCCGCGACGCTGCGAATCGAGCATCTCCGCCATCGCGGTGCGGGGCGTCGGTTCGAAGAGATCCGTGGGCGGCGAATCGGACATCGAGTGATGGAGGAACCGCGGTCCCGGGAATCCCCCGAACGACCAGTGCAGCAATGTATCCGACCCCGTCGCCGACCGCCTCCATTCTCTTCCGACGAATTGATCGCGATCCCTGGCTTCGCGAGCGTCGGGCGGGTGGTCAGGGCGCCTCGGCCTCGAGTGTCCGGCGAGCCTCCCGAAGCCGCTCGACGGCGGCTGCATCGAGACCGGGCTCCCGAAGATCGAGTCGGCCGATCGCCTTCGCGACCACCGCGGAGACCACCGCGCGAGTGACCCACTTCCGATCCGCCGGCACGATGTGCCAAGGTGCCCACTCGGTGCTCGTCGCCGTGATCGCCCGCTCGTAGGCGTCGCGGTAGGCGTCCCAGCGTCCCCGTTCGGCGAGGTCGGCGGCGGAGAACTTCCACTGCTTGCGGGGATCCTCGAGCCGTGCGAGGAGCCGTCGTCGCTGCTCCTCTCGGGAGATGTTCAGGAAGAACTTCAGGACGAGGGTGCCGTTTGTCGCGAGATGCCGCTCGAAGGCGTTGATGTCCTCGTAGCGTCGAGCCCAGAACTCGGCGTCTCGCGGCCCCGGGGGCAGTTTGGCCGCCTCGAGCAGTTCGGGCCTCACCCGCACGACGAGCACATCCTCGTAGTGCGAGCGATTGAAGATCGCGATGCGGCCCCGCTCGGGAGTGCGACGCATGCATCGCCACAGGAAGGTGTGATCGAGTTCCTCGGCGCTTGGCTGCTTGAACGAGACCACGTCGCACCCCTGCGGATTGACCCCGGTCAGCAGGTGCTTGATCAACCCGTCCTTGCCGGCGGTATCCATGCCCTGCAGCACGACGAGCACCGCGCGGCGGTCGTCGGCCCAGAGCCGCTCCTGCGCCTTCGAGAGGGCTTCGACGTTCTCGGCCAGGATCTCCCTGGCGCGTTGCTTCAGTTCGTCGTGCCGAAGTTCCCCGAACTCGCCTTCGCCGCACCAGGCGGGGTCGTGATCGTCGAGTCGCAGGCGGTTCCCCGGCTCGACCATGAAGCGACGGAGCAGATCGTCGTGGTCCATGGGTCGGACGGTATCGGAATGGCCCCGGGTGCGCGTCCCGAGCGAGGACCGGCCACCTCGACTCGACTCAGCAGTCGCCCCACGCCGAGAGCAGCACCGCGAGATCGTCGCCGCCGACGACGCCGTCGCCGGTCAGGTCGATCTTCGGATTCGTCGTGCCCCATGCGGCGAGGAGCGACGCGAGATCGCCGCCGGAGACCGTGCCGTCGCCGTCGAAGTCGGCCGGGCAGTTCGTGCCGAACTGCAAGCGGAATCCGAAGGTGCCCGACGGCCCGCGGGCGATGCCGACCACGGTCGAGCCGTCGCTCGAGATGGCGAGCGGAAGCGCCAGCACCACGCCGGTCGGAATCGCAATGCCACGCGCGATCGCCAGATCGGTGAGGTCCTGCTGGCCGTCCTCCTCGGTCCAGAGGAATCCTCGCCCGAAGGACGCGGGGCCGGGGAACGGTCGATAGAACCCGACGATCGTCGACCCGTCGCCGCTCACGTCGACCGACGCACCCCGCCATCCGAACGTGGGCGGCGTGGCGATGTTGACCGCACCGGTCTCGAGACTCCATCGCCATGCGTTGAACCCGTTCGAGGAGACGCCGCTGCCGACGACCCAGGTGCCGTCGTCGGAACATCCGGACGCCTCGCCGAGCATCGCGCCGCTCGAACCAAGGGTGATCAGCGTCTGCACGCCGTCGATCCAGACGGCGCCTTGCCGGAATCCGGACGTGGCGTCCTGCCAGCCCACCACCACGCTGCCGTCGGCGTCGCAGCCGTTGGCGCGGCTGCTGCGTCCCTTCACCGTCGAGCCCAGATCGCTCGGCGCCGCGAGATCGACCGATCGGATCGCATGCGCGCCACCGGCGCTGATCCAACCGAGACCGACCGTCGTGGATCCGTCGCCCGAGATCCCCCAGCCGGAGCTGGCCTCGCCGCCGGAACTCGATCCGATGCCGCCGAGCGCCACCCACTCCGCGCCGGAGCCGAGCAGGCACACGCCCATTTCGTAGAGACCCGATGCCGCGTTGAAGACGGTGCCGACCATGCGGGTGCCGTCGTCGGAGACCTTCGCCTGCCCGCCGACGCCGTTGCCCGCGGACGTGCCGCCGACGAGCACCACGCCGGTCTCCTCGGTCCAGTAGAAGTACTCCGACGGCGAGGTGCCGACGACGAGATCGCCGTTGGCGCTCGCCCCCGAGGCGGTCAGCCCCGGCCCGAGGTTGTCGAAGGTGCCCTGCGCGGACGCGACCGAGGGCCAGGCCGCGGCGGCGGACAGCATGAATCCGAAGAAGGCGAGGCGACGCGAGGGGTTCATGAGGCGACTCCCGGGAGTTCGGGGGATGGTGGCTCGATCAGTGCCGCGATGGCTCGACGGCAAACACGCACCGTACGGATCCGCCGCCGCAAGGACAATCCTCCACGGGTCGGATCCTGCCGAGGCGGAGCACTTCGGGGAGTTCGTCCCAACCCATCTTGTCCAACCTCCCTGCGATGCCACGGGGTCCGGCGAATCAGCGTGCTGCGTGGACGTCATCGCCCTGGCGGGATCACCCTCTCAAGGGCGACCAGATGCGTCGAACGCCCACGGACTCACGAGGTCGCCGCCACGCCCACCGGCGAGTCGGTGCCGCCGATCGCGAAACGCCGGATCTCCTCGAGCACATGCCGACGGTGCAGCAGCTCCGAATGGCACGCGTCCAGTTCACGGTCGAGCAGCACCAGCATCGCCATGGTCGCCGCCACCAGATTCGTGTCGGCCTGCGGAAGTGATCGCTCGGCGCGTTCGACGGTCGCGAGCATCGCGTCGCCCTCACCGGCCGGAAGGTCGACCGTCGTCTCCGGATCCCGCGCGAGCTGCGCGAGGCGATCGACGCGCGAGGCTTGGATCGAGGCGCACGAGGCGACCTGCCGACCGAACTCCGAATCGCCAAGCGCCGGCGCCATGACCCGCCGGATCCGAGCGAACGACCGCGCAAGGAGCAGCTGACGCTCGATCGATCCGCGGATCGACTCGAGCAGCTGCAGCCGCTCCGGATCGGCCCCGAGTTCCGCCTTGGCATCGATGATGACGCCGTCGAGCGCCGTCAAGGCCGCGTGGGCCTTCGAGCGAAGCGCGATCTCGGTCCGGCGTGCCGCGGACGCGGCTTCCTGGGGCGGCGTGTCGACTCCGAATCGGAGCAGGGCCGCATTGGCCTCGAGCGCCGTGGCCAGCCCGTCGCCGATGCGCTCCCGCGCGTAGACGGGCCGAATCAGGAGGAACACCAGCCACGCCAGGAGCGTCGCACCGCCCACGCTCGCGAATCGTTGCTGGATCGGATCGAGGCTCACGGTGAGGGTGTCGGAGGTGGTGAGCGTGAAGAAGACCGTCATCGCGAAGCTGAGCCCGATGCCGGCGGTCGCCGGAGACTGCATCGCGACGGCGCCGGGGGCGATCGCGGCGGCGAGGATCGCCGCGTAGATCCACGGATCCTGTGCGTTGGGCAGGAAGACCAGGATCGCCACCATCGAGGACAGCAGCGATCCGAAGAGGCCCACAAGGCGCGCCGAGAACGACGCCGCGACGCCGCCCATGTTGAGGCTCGTGAGGAGCATCGACATCAGCAGGAGCACCGTCGCACCGCCCCACTCGGGATAGACCGAGGCGATCGAGAAGGCGATCAGCGTCACGATCATCCCCTTCATGGCGAAGATCGCCGCCCATCGATCGGGCAGGCTCACGAGTTCCGAGATCACCGCGAGCGCCCGCCAACCCGGCCGCTCCTCGATCGCGGGAATCGGCAGCGACTCGGGAATGGCGGCGACCTTGGGGGACGTCGCGGAGGCGGCGAGCCCGATCACCAGGTCGAGGTTTCGGTAGAGCACCGCGATGGTCTCGATGACCACCATGCCGTTGGCCGATGAGGTCGCCGCGTTGCCCACGGCGACGCGATTGGCCTCCGCGCACCGCGCTTCGAGCGCACTGATCGCGCCGTCGGCCGACGGCAGGGCCCCAAGCGCCCGCCGATCCCGCACCGCCGCCGCGATCGCCTCGAGCCGATCGGCGAAGTTCCGGCGGACCGGCATCACCGCATCGAGGTACGTCTCGATCAGCCCCGGGGGACGCGGCAGCGCGTAGAGCATCCGCCGGACGGAGTTCAGTCCCATCACCAGCCGCAGGCACTCCGCCGTGGTGTGCAGGTTGCGGCAGCGGGCCGTGCGCCCCTGTTCGGATCGAAGCCTCGCGAGCGACCGCTCGGTGAGAGCGCTCTCCTGGATCGACCACATCGCCTGCGAGGCGGGCTCCCCGTTGGGCGGCAGGCGCAGCACCTTCGCGAGCGCTTCGAAGCGCGACGCGAGCCGGTCCCGGAAGGTCTGCTCGAAGCGACCGCGCAGAAAGATCAGCCCGATCGAGCCCGAGACGAGGGTGCCCACGAGCAGTTGCTCGCTCGACTGCCAGCACGCGTCGCCGAGGTCGCGCCCGATCGATCCCTGCCAGATCAGCAGGATCGGCGTGCCGACGAGCACCATGAAGTTGAACATGTCCAGGCCGCGGGAGGTCACGTAGAAGCCGACGAAGGCGTACACCGTGACGAACGGCAGGATGAGGAAGGGCTGCTGCTGCAGGATCGTGCCGAAGAGATAGCAGCCCGTGCAGGAGACGGCGACGGCGACGATCCGTTCCCGGAAGAGCCGCCACGAGTGCGGGACGAGCGGCATCGTCAGCACCGGCAGCGCCGGCAGCACCCCACCCGGCAGATCGAAGGTGTGGACGAGCGTGGCGACGATCACCGCCGCAAGCAGGAACGCCGCGGTCCCAGACGCCACCTCCGGCCATCGCGCGAGCTGCGACAGGAATGCATCGGTCGCCCAACCGAGCCCCCCCGCTCGCGGCGCACGACGCGCCGGCGCGGCGGCTGCGGCCGCACCGCTCACGGCGCCATCGCCCGGGGCGGCGCGTCGGGGTCGTAACGCCCCAGATCCGATCCGGCCGCGAGCGCGAGATCCGCCGACGCGACGAGCAGGCTCGCCCGCGTCGAAACGAGCGTGGATCGAGCCTCCTGCAGGTCGCGCTCGGCCTGCACGAGTTCGGTGATCGTCGCGAGGCCAACCGAGTAGGCCTTCTCGACCGCGGCGAACGCCTCTTCGCTGCTCTCGACGAGCGCGACGCCGAAGTCGTACTGCTTCACCGCGGCCTGGACGGAGAAGTAGGCGTTCCAGGTCTGACCGATCGCCTCGAGACGCAGGGCCCGAAGCTCGGCCTCGGCCGCATTGCGGGCGGCTCGCGCGGCCCGCACGGCGTTGGTCCGCTCGAAGCCTTCGAAGAGCAGCCATTCGCCGGTCAGGCCGATCGACCAGGTCGCCGGAGCGCCGGTGTCCCACGGGAACTCCTGACCCGTGCTGGTGTCGGTCTGGAAGGTCGTGGCCAGCACGCCCACGCTGCCCTGCGCGGTGACGGTCGGCATGAACTCCGCCTCCGCGCGGCGGATCGCGGCTTCCGCGGCGCGAAGCCGCGCGACCGACGCCGCGAGATCCGGGCGACCCACGAGCGCCTCGTCGATCACGTCCTCCACCCGGAACGCGAGCGCCGCGGGCAGCTCCGACTCGGTGATCGGCTCGATCTCGAGCGGAAGCGTCGGCGACAGTCCGCACGCCACGAGCAGGTTCGACTTCGCGATGGAGATGCCCGCCACGGTCGCCTCGAGATCGAAGCGGGCCTGGGCGAGGTCCTGCCGCGCCAGCAGCAGCGACGGCATCGTCGCGAGCCCGACCTCGAGCTGCTGCTCGACCATCGCCACCACCGTCTCGGCAAGTTCCAGATTCCGCTGCGCGGCCTGATTGAGCGCGATCGCGGTGTCGAGCTCGAAGTAGCCGACCTGCACCGCGTGCACCGCCTCCTGCAATGCGCGATTGAAGGAGAGGTTCGCCGCCCAGAGCGCTGCGCGGGCGCGGTCGTCGTCCGCCTCGCGGCGCCCGAAGTCGAGCAGCAGGTAGTTGAGCGCAATCTGGGGAATGAACGCGACCTGCTCGACGAAGAACGCCTCGCCGGTCGCGGGATAGATCTCGCGGGCGTAGTAGAAGTCCGCCTCGAGCCCGACCGTCGGCAGCCACGCCCCCTGCACGATG
Organism: Phycisphaerales bacterium; assembly: GCA_049425445.1. GTDB lineage: Bacteria > Planctomycetota > Phycisphaerae > Phycisphaerales > SM1A02 > VGXO01. The sequence continues at coordinate 6,850 of JBMSXH010000021.1, forward strand.
CCGTACTCGGCGGCGGCCTGACGGGCCTCCTCCCAGGCGCCGCGGGTCTGCGGACGGTTCGCCAGCGCCACGTCCACCAGCCGAAGCAACGACTGCCGTCCGCCGCCGACGTCGACCCCGATCGGCATCGGCTCGCTCCGCGACATCGCACCCACCCCCGAACCGAGCCCGTCGCGGGCATCTTCGCTCGGTGTCCACGGCCGCGCGTAGTCGGCCGACGTGAAGACCTCCGGATCGGTCGCCGCGAAGGGACGATCGTTGCAGGCGACGAGCAAGGTCGACGCGACGGCGAGGACGGACGCCGCCATCGACGCGGATCGGTCGATGTGCAGAGTCCGGTGGGGCAGGCTCATGGAAGTCCGAAGCGCTCCGTCTCGCCGCGTGGCAAGTCGGGGCGAATGTACCATCGCCGCCCTCATGTTCCGCCGCCGCCCGGCCTCGACGCATGCCTGCCGATCGAACCTCCGAGAGGGCGGTTGTCTGGCGGCGCGTCTGCTTCCAACCTCGTTCCTGTGGCTCGCCGGCTGCGACCCGATCTACGACCTCGACGGCGCATTCTTCCCGGCCTGGCTCGGCGCGGCGATCGGCGGCGTCGTGATCACCCTCGTCGTCCGCGCAATCCTCGTCCGCACCCGCATCGACGACCACCTTCCCTGGCGAGGCGCCGCCTACCTCGGGCTCTACGTGATGAGCTCGATCTCGCTCTGGCTGATGCTCTACTCGACCTGAGTCCGCACCCGCATGGCCGACGCCTCGCCCACCGGCTCGAATCCCGCCCCGCCCACCGGCGGCGCCGCCGCGTTCGCCCCCGGGCAGCCCGCGCCGCCCAAGCCCGCGCGACCGTTCGGGGAGTGGTGCCGACGCGTCCTCGCGGTCTTCCTCTCGATCTCCTTCATCGTCGGAGGCCTCGCGACGGGACTCGTCCTGGCGAATGAACTCGAGATCCGTCCTCGCACCGACGACGCCTATGTCCGGGCCAACGTGATCGGCATCGCCCCGCACGTCTCGGGCCCGATCGTCGAGTTGCCGATCGTCGACAACCAGCCGGTCTCGAAGGGCGACCTGCTCTTCGTGGTCGATCCGCGTCCGTACGAAGTCGCCCTGGCCTCCGCGGAGGCGAACCTCGCGGTGGTCGATCTCGAGATCGCGTCGCTCGAGGCCCAGGTCGCCGCCGCGGAGCGATCCGTCTCGGCCGCGCAGGCGCACCTGGCCAAGGTCCGCGCGGATGCCGACTACGCGGTCAAGTACTTCGAGCGGGTCGAGCCCCTGCTGGCGGAGCGATTCGTCACGCCCGACGCGGTCGACAAGGCGCGATCCGACGCCGCCGCCGCCTCCGCCGCGGTCGCGGCCGCCGAGGCGATGGTCGCCAAGTCCGAGGCCGAACTCGCCACGACGATCGCGAACCTCGGACAACTCGGCGACGTGAACGCGCTTCGCGAGGCCGCGGTGGTCGCGGTCGACACCGCTCGGCTCTTTCTCGACTACTGCTTCGTGAAGAGCCCGATCGAGGGCTACATCACCAACCTCAACATCACGGTGGGCGAGTACGCCAACGAGGGACAGCAGGTCTTCGCGATCGTCGATCGATCGATCTGGTACGTGATGGCGAACTTCAAGGAGACCGACCTGCCCTACTTCGACGTGGGAGCCACGGTCGAGATCTACCGGCTCTCCGAGGCGGGCGAGCGGCTCGAAGGCGTGGTGCAGGGCATCGGATGGGCGCTCCACCAGCAGGACGGCGCCACCGTCGGCGTGCTGCCGGAGGTTTCGCCCACCCTCGACTGGGTGCGGCTCGCCCAGCGCTTCCCGGTGCGGATCGTGATCGACAGCGAACCGCAGCGGCCGCTTCGCATGGGCGAGACGATGTCGGTGATCGTGATGCCGCCGGGCGAGGGGTCCCCCCCGCCGCGGTTCCCGCGCGTACGGACCTTCTTCGACTGGCTCGGTCTCGACGACTGATCGAAGGCTCGGCGGACCTCGCCGATTGGACGCCGCCGGTTCGAGGCGGGATAAGTTCGGCATGAAGAATCTCCTCCCGTCGGCGGCCGCCCTGTTCGTGCTGCTCGCCGCGCCGCTCTCGGCCGACGTCGATCCTCGACTCGCCGAGAGCCTCGACGCCGCCGGACCGAATCGGGCCGAACTCGAACGGGCTCTCGCGGAAGTCCCGTCTGAACAGCGCTTCGCGATGGAGTGGCTCGTCGCACGGATGCCCGAACGCGACCGCGCCGAGGTCGACGCCGCCTTCCTGCTCGAACACGTCGACGAGGCGTACCGGGCATGGCAGTCGGCGGCGTGGCGGGACCTCGTCCCTCGGGAGGTCTTCCTCGACGCGGTCCTTCCCTACGCGAGCATCAGCGAACGGCGCGACGCGTGGCGGGATCCGATGCGTGAACTCGCCGTGCCGATCGTCGCGGGCGCCTCGACGCCCGCGGAGGCCGCGATCCGCCTGAACCAGCAGGTCTTCCCGAAGACCGGTGTCAAGTACTCGACCAAGCGTCGCCGCGCGGACCAGAGCTCGGCCGAGTCGATCGAGAGCGGGCTCGCCTCGTGCAGCGGACTCTCGATCGTGCTGATCGACGCCTGCCGCAGCGTCGGCGTGCCCGCCCGCTTCGTCGGCGTGCCGATGTGGAGCGATGGCAGCGGCAACCACTCGTGGGTGGAGATCTGGGACGGCGAACGGTGGCGGTTCACCGGGGCCGCGGAACCGACCGGCGATCGCCTCGACGAGGCGTGGTTCACCGAGCGAGCCCGCACCTGCGTGGCCGGCGATCCTCGGCACGGAATCTACGCGGTCTCGTGGGGCGACTCGCCCGTCGCGTTCCCGATGTCGTTCGACGGAAGGCCATCGCCTTCGCGGGCGATCGACGTCACCGAGCGTTACCTCGCCGCGGCGACGCCGCTTCCGGAGGGCCACGGCCGCGTGCGGATCCGAGTGACCGACGGCGATCGGCGCGTCGCGGCCCCGGTCGTCGTCTCGGCGTCCGACGGGAAGGTGCTTCTTGAAGGCACCTCGAAGGACGAGCGATTCGACGCGAACGATCATCTGCTCGCGACGCTGCCGATCGGCACCGCCTTCACGGTGTCGGCTGCGGGCGGCGAACCGGTACGTGGGGTGCTCGAGTCGGAGTCGATGCTGGTCGATCTCGTGATCGATGCTTCGCCCGCCGCCGCCGAACCGAAGCGACCCTCCGCCGCGCCCGATCCCAAGGCGTCCCGCGCCGCGGTCAATGCGCTGGCACGGTCGCTTCGGGCGGATGGGATCGAAGGTGCGGCCGATCCTGCGTTCGCGAACGTGCCGCTCACCGAGGAGGACGTCGCGCGGGCGAGCCGCGTGCTCGTCGATGCCTGGGAGCGTCAGGTCAAGCGGGACCGGATGTCCGCGATCAAGGAGGGCGTCGTCGAGATCGACGGCCTGCGCATGCCGATCTGGTACCAGACCTACGGCGACAAGCCGCGCGGGGGTCGCAGCCTCTTCATCTCGATGCACGGCGGCGGCGGCGCGCCGCCCGAGGTGAATTCGCAGCAGTGGGAGAACCAGAAGCGGCTCTATCGCCCTGCGGAAGGCGTGTATCTCGCGCCGCGCGCGCCGACCGACACGTGGAACCTCTGGCATCAGGGGCACATCGATCGCTTCTTCGATCGGCTCATCGCCGACCTCGTCGTCGTCGAGGGCGTCGATCCCGACCGCGTCTATCTCATGGGCTACTCCGCGGGCGGCGACGGCGTGTACCAGCTCGCGCCACGCATGGCCGATCGCTTCGCCGCCGCCTCGATGATGGCGGGCCATCCCAACGAGACGAAGCCCGACGGCCTGCGCAACCTGCCCTTCGCGCTCTGGATGGGCGGCAACGACGGCGCGTACAACCGCAACGGCGTGGCGAGAGCGTGGGGCGAGGCGCTCGGGGCCCTGGCCGCGAAGGATCCCGGCGGCTACCCGCACGAGGTCCGGATCGTCGAGGGCAAGGGCCACTGGATGGATCGCGAGGATGCCGCCGCCGTGCCGTGGATGGCTTCGCACACGCGGAACCTGCGGCCCGAGAAGGTCGTGTGGCTGCAGGACGACGTGACGCACCCTCGCTTCTACTGGCTTGCGGTGAGCGAGCCGAAGGAGCGGGCGAAGGTGGTCGTGTCGCGCGACGGGCAGCGGATCTCGCTCGACGAGTGGGCGCCTCAGGGCGACCTGCGGATTCGTCTCGACGACTCGATGCTCGATCTCGACGAGGAGATCGTGGTCGTGCAGGGCGAGACCGAACTCTTCCGCGGCCGCGTGCCGCGCACGATCGAGACGATCGCAAGGACGATGCTCGAGCGCGGAGACCCGAAAGGCCTCTTCAGTGCGGAGATCGTGGTGACGCCCAAGGCGCCTTGACCTCACGAACCGAGGAACCTGGTCGCCTTCGCCCTCGTCGGAAACTCGATCGCCATCCGCACCACGAACGCGGCTCCCACGAGCAGCGGAAGCCCGGATCCCGAGAGCAGCCCCATCACCGCCGCGAGCAGCGCGGGGCCCTCGAGGAGTGCGCCGAGCAGGATCGACGTCTGCACGAATCGTTCGGGCGCCTGCGCCGGCTGGGCCCGCGCCGCGGCGATCGCCACGCGACGAATGACGGGGCCGACGACCAGCGCGGCGGCGCCGAGTCCGAGCGGCAGCGCCCAGTCGAGGGTGGCGAGTGCCGGATTCCCCTGGATCGAACCGCCGCGTTGCAGCAGCGCGACCACCGCAAGGAAGACGCCGACGCCGATCACCAGCGCCGCGTGAACGACCTGCGCGGTGCGCAGCTTCGCCAAGGTGTCGCTCGAGAGTTCCGTCGCCTCACGCTTCGACGCGTCCTCGCCGGCGGCAAGGTCGGGAGGCATGAACCGGGGCTCGTGGTCGTCGGGCGAGTTCGTCATCGCGAAGGCTCTCGAGGGCCTGGGGCCGGATCGGATCAGTCACGGTCGCGAGGACCGGTGGCGCGGCGAACCACCGCGACCTGCGCGATGAGGCAGCAGAGGATCAGCACCGAATAGACCAGCAGCCACGGGGCCCGCTCCTCCCACGAATCGAGTTCGAGCGTCGCCAACGCTCCGACCGCGCAGAATCCCACGATCGGGACGATGGCGAGTCCAAGCAGGATTGCGGGAAGCCAGCGCATGCGGCCGAGACTCCAGATGGCGAGCGTCCGCAGCGGACGCCACGCCTGAAGCCACCATAGTCTCTCGGGGCCGCCCTATTGGAGGAGGCCGCGATGGCCCTGGCCGACCATCCTCGACTCGCAGCGGCAGGGCCAACTCGGGTCGCCAAACCGACGACCGACCGATGACCGGATCCCTCGATACCCTGCCGCCTCGTCGCCGCCGTAGCTCAATTGGCAGAGCACCTGATTTGTAATCTGGAGGTTGCGGGTTCGACTCCCGCCGGCGGCTTGTCGGACTCCCCGAAGGAAGTCCCGCCCCCCGACTTGATCGCCCCGTTGAGCGACGTCGAGCAAGCGGATAGACTCGCCGCTTCGCGCGGGACCGCCCGCCGAGACAACTCGATGCCCAAGGGGCGGTTACCCAAGTGGCCAACGGGGTCAGACTGTAAATCTGATGGCATACGCCTTCGGGGGTTCGAATCCCTCACCGCCCACTGCCTGATCCGTCCGCCGGCGCGGCCATGCCGCCCCAAGCGGAATCCCATCGCGGGGTGTAGCTCAGCTTGGTAGAGCGCTTGCTTCGGGAGCAAGAGGCCGCAGGTTCAAATCCTGTCACCCCGATTCCTGCCCCGCCGCCCGGCGGGTGCAGCAACGGAGCGCCCGATGCCCGAGCCCGTCATCGTCGTCAGTGGCCTGCCCCGCTCGGGCACGAGTTTGGCCATGCAGGCCATCCACGCCGGCGGCATCGAGCCGGTGACCGATGGCGAGCGCGTGCCCGATCCGGACAACCCCCGCGGCTACTACGAGTTCGAGCGCGTGAAGGCGCTGCGGACCGACAAGGGCTGGCTCGATGGCGCCGCCGGCAAGGTGGTCAAGGTCATCCACATGCTCGTGCCCGAACTGCCCGACGACCGACCCTACCGGGTCATCTTCATGGAGCGTGCGCTCGACGAGGTGCTCGCCTCACAGGCCACCATGCTGGCCCGCAGCGGCCGCACCGGCGCCTCGCTTGCGCCCGATCGGCTCAAGGCGATCTACGAGCAGCAACTGCGGCAGGTCCATGACTGGCTCGCCGCTCGACCGAACTTCTCCGTGCTCAGTATGCCGTACCGCTCGTTCGTGGGCGAGCCGGGCGTGCAGGCGGCGCGCATCGCCGACTTCATCGGTGCGCCGATGGACCGGGAAGCGATGGTGCGCGCCGTCGACCCGTCGCTCTACCGCAACAAGGCCTGATCGACGCCCAGGTGCGCCGCAAGTGCATGCCATTCGAAGGGCAGCGGCGTTGCCCTCGAGGATCAGGTCGCCGCCCGCGCGCGCGTCGGCCGCGCGCTGCATGAAGGCTTGTGCGTCGTTCCATGCACCGGCATGCGCGGCGAGGACCGCACGCAGGCGCAGTGCGCCCACGTGCCGCGGATCGAAGGTCAGCCCCAGGTCCAGGCTGCGCGCGGCCTGGCCCGGGTCGCCGTACCAGGCGAGCGCCGCGCCCAGCAGCATGTGCCCGTCCGGCACTGCCTTCGACCGCTCCATGGCATCCAGTGCTGCCTGCGCCGCGAGTTCGAGCTGCGCCGCACGCGCCGCCGCGTCGCGTGGCAGTTCCGTCAGCAGCGCGCGGGCCAGGCCCAAGCGTGGTTGGATCGCGCTGCGGTCCGCATCAGCCTGCTTTCGGTAGAAGGATGCAGCTTCCTTGCCCCGGCCTTGCCGCACCAGG
>JBMSXH010000022.1:0-13606 GCA_049425445.1 Phycisphaerales bacterium
CGACGAGGGTCTCGGAGGCCGAGGCCCGCCGCGATGGCAGGACGATCGCCGTCAGGATCGCCGCAAGCAGCAGGAAGGACGCCGCGACGATCGCGACGCGGCCCCGAGCGGCCCGGCGATGGTTTCGAAGTTCGATTCGCGCCGCATCCCCGAAGGTCGATTCCCGCTCGAGTGCATCGTGCAGCAGCGCGAGTTGCGCCAACTCCCTCGCCCGCAAGGGATCCTCGGACACCATGGCGGAGAGCCGCTCGGAGCCGAGTTCGTCCAACTCGCCGTCGAGCAGTTGCTGCGCGAGGCGCGCGAACGACGCCTCGAAGCCTCGATCCTCCGAGGCGTCGGGGTCGAACCTCGAATCTCCGGCTCCACTCATCCCGCGACCTCCGGTCCGCCCTCGGCTTCGCGCCGCGTGATGCAGTCGCGGAGGTCCGCCCGCAGGCGCTCCAAGGCCTTGGACACCGTGTTCGGCGAGAGGCCGAGCGCTTCCGCGATTCGCCGCGGCGGCAACCCGACGCGGTAGCGTTGCTCGCAGATCTCCCGGGCGCGGCCGCCGAGCATCCGCATGCACTCGGCGAGGTGGGCAAGGCGCGACCGTTCGGACTCTTCGGCCTCGACGATCGCCGCCGCGAGCGACTCGCAGGCCTGCTCGGTCAAGGTGACCGGCGCACGACGCGCGATCCGTCTCGCGCTCGCCGCCTTGTTCCGCGCAATCGCCAGGGCCCACGGCAGGAACGGACGGTGCGGCTCGTAGGTGTCGAACCCGGCCAGCACCGCGAGGGCGGTCTCCTGAAGCAGTTCGTCCCGCTGCCCGCGGTCCCCCACGATCGCGTGGAGGTATGCCGAGACCGCCGGCTGGGCCTGGGTCCACAGGGCGAAGGCGGCGCGAGTCGAGTCGTCCATCGAAGGAGAACTACGACCGACCGCTCGGATCATGACGCGATTCGAACGGAATTCATTCGGAATGGACCGCCGGGTCGAGGCGGCGACCGCCCCCGATACACTCGGACCATGCGACGGCCGCTCGCGGTTCTCGTCATGCTCGGAAGCGCGGCCGTCAGCCGCGCCGGCTTCGACCCGGGTGCCATCGACTTCGAGACCGACGTCCGCCCGATCCTCGAGGCCCGCTGCGTCGAGTGCCACGCCTACGGTCGCTCGAAGGGCGGATTCTCGCTCGAGACCCGCGCGTCGATGCTCGAGCACGTCGAGGCCGTCGTGCCGGGCGATCCGAACGGAAGCCTTCTGCTGGCGCTGGTGCGTGGCGACGATCCGGACGTGGTCATGCCGCCGAAGGGCCCCGCTCTGGAGGCCGCCCAGATCGCGACGCTCACCCGATGGATCGAGGAGGGCGCCGCGTGGCCGGAGCATGTGGCACTGCGGGCGTCGTGGACCCCTCCCCTTCGGCCCCGACGGCCGGAGATCCCGCCTGGCGACGCGGCGCACCCGATCGATCGCTTCGTCGCCGCCCACGCGCGCCGCGGCAACGTCGAACTCGCGCCCTTCGTCGACGACCTCGCCTTCGCACGGCGCGCCTCCCTCGACCTCGTCGGCCTGCCGCCGACCCGCGAGACGATCGACGCCTTCCTCGCCGATCGGTCGCCGGAACGGCACGAGCGATTCGTGCAACGGCTGCTCGAGGACCGCACCGCCTACGCCGAGCACTGGCTTGGATTCTGGAACGACCTGCTTCGCAACGACTATCGCGGCACCGGCTACATCGATGGCGGCCGCACCCAGATCACCGCCTGGCTGCTCGGGGCGCTCGAGTCGAACCTCCCCTACGACACCTTCGTGTCGACGCTGGTGAATCCCACACCGGAGGCCGCAGGCTTCGCGAAGGGCATCGTCTGGCGCGGCGAGTTCAACAGCGCCCAGTCGCCTCCGATGCAGTTCTCGCAGAACGTGGCGCAGGTCTTCCTCGGCGAGAACCTGAAGTGCGCGTCCTGCCACGACAGCTTCATCGACGCGTGGACGCTCGAGGATGCCTACGGCCTCGCGGCGATCTGGGCGGAGACGCCGCTCGAACTGCATCGCTGCGACATCCCGACCGGTCGCATCGCCGTCGCACGATTTCCCTTCCGCGAACTCGGCGACGTGGATCCGACCGCGCCTCGTCCCGTGCGCCTCGCCCAACTTGCGGCCCTCATGTCGTCTCCCGAGAACGGCCGCGTCGCTCGCACCATCGTCAACCGGCTCTGGGCGCGGCTCTTCGGTCGCGGCCTCGTCGAGCCCGTCGACTCGATGTCCCACGAGCCCTGGTCGCCGGACCTCCTCGACTGGCTCGCCTCGGACTTCGCCGATCACGGCTTCGATGTGAAGCGGCTGCTCGCCACGATCGCGACCTCGGAGGCGTATCGCCGCGCAGCGTCGCCCGAACCATCGGACGCCGCGTTCGCGTTTCGTGGGCCGGTCACGCGACGCCTCACCGCCGAGCAGATGCTCGACTCGATCTGGATGGTGGCGAACGCAGGGCCCGACGCGCGATCGGCGCCGAACTCGTCATCCGCCGAGCCGGCGGCGTTCGTCCGGGCGAGCGTCGTCGCCGCCGACTCGCTCATGCGTTCGCTCGGACGTCCCAATCGCGAGCAGGTGGTGACGACGCGTCCGCAGGACCTCTCGATGCTCGAGGCGCTCGAACTCACCAACGGCGCGGCCTATGCGGCCCTGATGCGCCGCGCCGGCGAGAGGCTCGCCGGCGACTCGATCGATCCGATCGAGACGGTGTTCACGGGACTCCTCGCACGATCCCCCACCGCCGAGGAACGTGCGATCGCCGAGGCGATGCTCGCCGAGGATTCCGGCCCCGACGGCTGCGCCGACCTGCTCTGGACCGTCACCATGCTTCCGGAGTTCCAACTGGTGCCATGACGCTGCGCCGTGACGACGACCGATTCGATCCGTCGCGAGGCCCGCGCCTCGATCGACGCGCCTTTCTCGCCGCGGCCGGCGCGATGGGCGCTTCGGCCCTGACGCCGCACGTGCTGGGGCGAAGTTCGATCGCACCATTCCTGCTCGACGCGCCGCCTCCGCCGCCCCGCGCGACCGCCGATGCCGTGATCCTGCTCTGGATGGCGGGCGGCATGGCCTCGACCGAGACCTTCGATCCCAAGCGATTCGTGCCGTTCGAGGTGGGGTTGCCCGCGGAGCGGATCCTCTCGACCTTCCCGGCGATCGACACCTCGGTCGATGGACTTCAGATCACCGAGGGGCTCGAGAACATCGCGCAGGTGATGGATCGCGGCACGCTGATCCGCTCGCACACCGTCGCCGACCTTGGCCACATCCTGCATTCGCGACACCAGTACCACTGGCACACCGGCTACATCCCGCCGCAGACCGTCGCAGCGCCGCATCTCGGTGCGTGGATCTCGCGTCTGCTCGGGCCGAGGAATCCGGCGATCCCGGCGTTCATCGACATCGGGCAGCGACTCGAAGGCGTCGGCGAGCAGGAGGAGCTCAAGGCCTTCCACACCGCGGGGTTTCTCGGCGGCGAACACGGCCCGCTGCTGCTGCCGCATCCGATCGACGCGGCGCAGGCGGTGCGGCCGCCCGAAGGCATGACGCCGTCGCGCTTCGAGAACCGCGACCGCTTCTACCGCCGCATGCTCGCGGCGACCCCCGAGTCGCGCCGCCAGGCCGGAAGCCCTGCGGAGTCGATCGTGCGCTCGATGGAGCAGGCCCATCGCCTGCTCGACTCCGACGCCGCCGCGGCGTTCGATCTCTCGCTCGAACCGAAGGCGGTCTTCGACGCCTACGACACCGGTCGGTTCGGACGCGGCTGCCTGCTGGCGCGGCGGCTCGTCGAATCGGGCGCCCGCTTCATCGAGGTGACCACCGAGTACGTGCCCTTCGAGTCGTGGGACACGCATGAGAACGGCCACGAGACGGTGCGGCGGATGAAGGCGCAGATCGATCGTCCCGTCGCGCAGCTGATTCGCGACCTCGAGGAGCGCGGCCTTCTCGATCGCACGCTCGTCGTGCTCGCCAGCGAGTTCAGCCGCGACATGATGACCGAGGGCCGGCCCGGTTCGACCGCGCAGGACCAGTCCCGCGCCCCGGCCGACGTGATGCAGGAGATGCGGCAGTACGGCATGCACCGGCACTTCACCCTGAACGGCTCGGTGCTGCTCTTCGGCGGCGGCATGAAGCGGGGATACGTGCACGGCGAGACCGCCGACGAGCGGCCGCTCGTGACGGTGCGCGATCCGGTCACGGTCCCGGATCTTCACGCGACCATCTACAGCGCGCTCGGCATCGCGCCCGACACCGCGCTCGATGTGGAGCGTCGTCCCTTCTATGTGACCGAGGACGGCAAGGGCCGTGCCGTCGAAGCGCTCTTCGCCTGAACTTCCCGTCCTCCCCATCGCCCAACGCCCACGAATCATGACCTTCCGCTCCCTCGTCGCGAGTTCGACCGCACTCGTCGCCATCGCGATTCCCGGGTGCAGCGCGCCACCGCCGGCCACGAACGCCGCCGCCGAACCGCCGCCGCCCGCGATCGCCGCATGGATGGATCGCCTCACCGTGGCCCACGAGTACGACCCGAACACCGGCTTCATCGTTGCCCGAGAGACGATTCCCCTGCCGCCGGTCATCGCGAACGGGCCGTCGCTCGAGGTCGCGATCGAGGCGGCGGGATCGGATCGGCTCGTCATCGCGTTCGCGACCGCCGACCGCTGCGCGCCGTGCCAGCAGTTCAAGCAGGACGCCCTCAACGATGCAACGGTCGTGGCAACGCTGTCGGAGACGCGCTTCCTGCCGACCCACCTCGAGGTCGACGCGTCGCCGGAACTCGCCGATCGCCTCCTCGGATCTCGCGCGATTCCGATGACCTACGCGTTGCGGGACGGCGTGGTCGTGGCGCAGCTACGAGGTCAGCGGTCGGCCAACGACCTGTCGGCGTGGCTCGCCGACCTGTCCCGCTGATCCATGCGACATCACCCCCCCACATTGCACCGCCCTCCGGCCTCGGGCGTTCGACCGGTCGCTCTCGGACGGGTCCGACAAGCCGGCCTGCGTGCCGCCGGATCGCTTCCCGGACCACACAGCCTCGGGATCTCCGCCTCGAATCGGGCGGTGGCGCACCTCGCCAGGCGACATGCCCCTCGTTCGATCGTGATTCCGGATCCGGCGTTCGGCGTTCGGCCGGAACCGAGTGAATGGCGTTGGCGTCACGCCGTCGCCGGACTACCCTTCAATTCGCTCGAGGCTCTCGTCGACGCCGCGTTCCGGACGATTCGCCTCCACCTCGCGCGCAGGAGTGTTCCGCATGACCCAGGCCGCCATCGCACGCCGTGACTCGGCTCGTTCGCTCGGATGCCTGCTGGCGACTGGGCTGCTCGCGTTCTCGAGCGGCGCCGACGTGATCACGGTCTGCCCCGACGGATCCTGCGACTTCACCGACCCCGCCGCCGCCGTCGCCTCGGCCGTGACCGGCGACGTCGTCGAGATCGCCGCGGGGATCTACCTGCTCGATCAGCCGATCTCGGTCTACGGACCGCAGCATCTCGTGATCCGAGGCGCAGTCGACTCCAAGGGCATGCCGGCGACCGTGCTCGACGGCCAAGGCCAGTTCACGGTGCTCGGCATGCTGCACACGTCCGACGAGACGCTGCTCGAGAACCTGGTCATCGCCAACGGCCGCGCCGACTACGGCGGCGGCATGTTCCTCCACAACGCCGATCCGGTCTTCGTCAACTGCCGCATCGAGCACAACACCGCCAACGTCAACGGTGCCGGCTCGTTCATCGGTGCGGGTTCGCATCCTCGGTTCGTCGAGTGCGAGTTCACGGGCAACGGCACGCCCTGGCCGAGTGGCGCGGGAGGCGCCATGTGGATCAGCGCCTCCGAAGTCGCCCTCGTCGATTGCGTGATCTCCGGGAACACCGCGATGGGCTACGGCGCCGGACTCTTCGTCTCGTCCGGCAGCGTGGCGAACCTCGACTCGACTCGGGTATGCGGCAACTCCGCCCCGAGCATGCCGCAGATCTTCGTCGCCGACGGCGGCGCGTGGAACGACCTGTCGGACAGTTGCGTCCTGGACGACTGCAACGCCTGCCCGGAGGATCCGCCGTGCCCGGCCGACCTCAATCTCGACGGCGTGGTGAACGGCGCCGACCTCGGCATCGCCCTCGCCTCGTGGGGAGCCTGCAAGGGTGGCTGCGCAGCCGATCTCGACGCGAGCGGAGCCGTGAACGGCGCCGATCTCGCGATCCTGCTCGCGGCGTGGGGCGCGTGCGGCTGATCGAGTCGCCCTGCTCGACGATGGCGTGACGGCTCCAACCCCTCAGGCGTTCGCGGCGGCACCATCCCCTCGACGCGCGCCGGTGCGCTGGAAATGCCAGGCTGCGGCGACCGCCGCGACGACGACGGCGAAGAAGGCGATCAGAGGCCACACCTGGGGCTTCGCCGGATCGGTGCAGCGGAACGCGAACGAGACCACGAGAAACAACTGGGCCATCGTCATCTTTCGCGCGTGGACGACCCACCAGCGCCTCGCTCTCGATGGCGTGGCGGCCAGGTGGACATCGCGAGCGGCGTCGAGCAGATACACCAGCCCCAGGCCGATGGCGAGGATGTAGGCGCCGGATGAGGACCCGCCCATGTGCCGGGCCGCGTGGAAGGCATCGATGGTCAGCAGGGCCACGATGGTGAACGCCCCGGCGTTCAACATCCCAAGGACTCCGAACGCCGCGTCGAACCGAGTTCCGCGTCCCGCCGCGACCGCGCGGCTTCGGGCCCAGACCCGCCATCCCGACAGGGCCAGGTAGAGGAACGCGAAGTCCTGCAGCGTCGCCCCGGCAACCAGCAACGAGGCCTCATGATCGGCGACCGCGGTCTGCTCCGCCGACGTCCTGAACTCGATTCCGAGAAGGCGAACGTTGCCCGAGTCGGAGATGCCGACGTTGAGCATCAGACCGGTGAGGCAGATGACCACGTAGCCGATCGCGAAAGTGCGACCGGCGGCGACATGGAGCCGACTGCCCTTGATCGCCAGCGCGGCGATCGGGAACGCGACGACGGCGACCAGGCTGCTTGCGAGCACGTGGGCATAGAGAGCCGGAGTGTGCATGAACTCGATCATGGGTGGACTCGCTTCCTTTCGAGCGAGATCGGCGCTACGCACGCTCCGGCTTCGACAGCCCCTTCGAGTATCGGCGGGCCACGAAGACTCCGATCGCTCCGGCGATCAGAATGGCCACCAGCATCATCAGGGCCCCCTTGCGGCTGAAGGGCATGCATCGATACGGAAACGCGGCCGCGAGACCCATCTGCGCCGCGATCATCTTGCGAGCGTGCATCCGCCACCACGCCCTGGGCGGACGGCGGACGATGCCGATGTACAGGTCGTGGCCGGCGTCGAAGACCACATAGGCCGTCGCGGCGGCGATGATCGCATGCCCCTCGAAGATGAACGACCAGGACAGATCGTGCCGCAGGGCGCCGCCATCGATCCCGAGCCACAACGTCGTCAGGAAGAGGATGCCCGCGCCGATCTCCAACACCGCGATCACCGAGTCGAAGAGGGGATATCGACCCGCTTCGGCCAACTCGGCCCTTCGCCAGATTCGCCAACCCGACAGTGCGAAGTAGAGCGCGATCGTGTTGACCATGCTCGAGTTCAGCACCGCCATGGGATCGCTCTGTTTGTTGAACGGCGACACGTTGAGGTCAACGCCGAACACGTCGACCACCACGCCCTTGAGGTACTCCCATTCCAGAATGTACCCACCGGCGCACAGGAAAAAGAACCCCGCCACGAAGGCTCGCCCGGCCCAGGTGTGCAGGCGGCTCCCCTTCGTCGCAAAGGCCGCGATCGGGAAGGACACGAAGGCGGTGAGCGCCCCGGCGGCGACGTGGATGACCAGAAACGCGAAGAGGATCTGTTCACGCACGGTGTCACTGCCTCCTGAGACGGAGCCCAGCCTCGCGAATCCGCACGCCATTTCAATGATAACTCTTTCTCAGCGGGCCTCGTTCGAACGGCGCTCACGATCCCGGCGGCCCGAGATCCCTTCCTCGCACTCGAACGGGCCATCTCGGCCGGGCGTCCATCGACCGACCCGAGGCGATTCGACATGCCCGACGACACCACCCCGTCGCCCGCGCCCTCGCGGGAGTCGTTTGGCCCAAGAAGGAGCCTCCGGAGACGGGCCCCAGCGATCCTCGCGGCGAGTTGCCCCTTCGCCATCGGTCCGACGGGCTGTGCCGGCGATCCCACGCCGCAGACCTTCTCCTTCGTAGCGACAGCACCGCCACCACGATGATCAGCCGCGGAAGTTGGACCGCGGATCGATGATGGACACCGTCGCCCACGCGATCGGCAGAGAGGCAAGCGGCGACTGCCACCGCGTGCCGTAGACGGTGTGGGCATCGAGCGGCACGAAGGTCGCCAAGGTCGGCGTCTCCGCGCGAATCGGCGGCCCACACGCTGGCGCACCCGAAGCCTCCAGCGCCTCGTCGCCAACCAGCGGTCGGCCGCCAGCGGCATCGTCAAGACCAGCGAATGGCCGAGTCCTCGGCGCTGCCTGAAGTTGCCAACGCGTCGCCGAGGTCGATGGCGACGTCGCGATCGGGCATGGCCCCCACGGGAAGCCCGCTGCGACGCTGCCACGCACGCTGCAGCAACGCGTGGTCCGGGCGCGATCGGGATGATGGAGTCCATGCTTGCGCGAGGACGAATGCCCGATCGAGGGCGACCGCGACGACTGGCCCGATCTCACGCCTGCGCTCAGGACTCGGCGCTTGGCGGCGAGACCGGGCGCAGCGCTCGAGGATCATCGTCCGTCTCGATCGCGAGGATCCGTCCCGGGATGTCGAGCGACTCGAGCCGCTTCGGGTTCCAGTTCCGCGCGACGAGTTCCTCGTGCAACGCCCGAAGCCGCGGCACCTCGCCGGCCGCCGCCCCGCCGTAGGCCTTCAGCGCGTTCAGGCAGCGCTCGATCCGGTTGTCGAGGCCCCAACGGTCGGGATCGACCAGTTCGAGGCAGAGCGGAAGGCCTTCGGCGATCTGGTTTCGAGCCAGGACCTCGAGGCCTTCGAGCCGGATCTCGTCGGCGAACATGATGCCGCTCGGCGCCGGCTCGACGATCGCGGCATGGATCGCCGGAAGGAGCGGCTCGATCTCCTCCGACGAGAGCCGCCGGTAGACCGAGCCGATCGTGCCTCTCGCGCGACCATCCTCGTTGAGCAGTCCCGCCCGGACCGCGGCGTAGAGCGCGTCGCGATCGACGCCGTCGAGCGAGCGGCCGAGCATGCCGTCGCGCCGGTCGAAGAGCGCAAAGCACAGATACCGCTGCTGCATGCCGCGGGGATCGGCGTCGGATCGTCCCTCCGCCAGCATCGTCAGGAGCGTCGGCAGCGCCGGCATTCCCGACTTCCCCATCGCGGCGATCGCCTCCGCCGCCTTGATGCGGAGCCACAGGTCGTCCGCGGCGAGGGTCGCCTCGAGTGCTCGCAGCGCCGGAGCCGCCCGCCGCTTCAGGTGCCCAAACGCCTGGCAGGCGCCGATCCGAGCGTCGAGGTCGTCGGACTCGAGCATGGCGATCAGCGCCGCCATCGGCACCTCGTCGCGTCGGGCGAGTTCGATCGCCGATCGCTCGCGAACCACCGGCGACCAGCTGCCGAGTCCCGCGAGCAGATCCGCCTCGCTTCTCGATCCATACGCCTCGAGCTTCGTGCGCGGCGACCAGCCGCGTCCGTCCTCGATGAGCGAGGCCGCGGTCGACGCATCGATCTGCGGCACGCGGCTCAGCGCCTTGCCGGTGATGTGGATCGTTCGCAGCGGCTGCGCATACGCGAGCAGGTGGACGCCGGTCGCGTCCCAGTTGCCGTAGCTGTCGGGCTTCGGCTCGGGCGGCCCCTGATGCCGGAACGATCCGTCCCAGCGGCGGGCGAGGTCGTAGGACCAGCCGTGCTCCTCGAGCCAGGCGCCGGTCGCCTGCGGACCCGAGAGCGCCACCCCCGGCATCGCCCAGAGCACGTTGAAGTAGTTGCCGGTGTGCCCGGTGTCGCGTTCACCGCCGTGGCACGCGACGCTCATCCGCGAGAAGTACGCCGCGGCCTCGGCGTCGCCGAGCAGGTTGAAGACGATCGCGGCCACGCCGTTCTTGCCGTTGTCGTCGTGGTTCTCGATCCACGGGTGGTGGTCGCCGTAGGGCACGCTTCCCTTGCCCACGTAGAAGCGGACGAGCCTCGCACTCCGCTCGATCGCGGCGTCGAGCTCCGGCGACTCGACGCCGGCCTCGCGTGCGACGATCAACGAGAGCAGCATCGGAAGCCCGGGCGCGTTCATCATGCCGTAGCCGGCCAGCCGGCCGGTGGATTGCTGGATGAATCGATGGCCCCACGACCCGACGGGGCTCTGTCCGCGGACGATCTCCATCGTGATGCGCTCGAGGTCGGGCATGAAGGAGCGGTCGCCCGTCGCGATCGTGTACTCGCCGATCAGCAGGTTCACCGGCCCGTACCACCAGGAGTGCAGATCGCGCCGCTCGAGGTCGGAGAATCCCGCCACCAGTTCGACCTGCTGCCGCACCAGCGGCCAGTACCTTCGATCGCCGCTCGCGAGCAGCGCCAGCGCGTTGTAGGCCCGCTCGATGCGGTTGCCCGCACGAGGATTCGCCTCGAGACGCCGCGCAAGGTCTTCGCATCCCGCGGCGAGGATCCGCCGCGACTTGTCGCAGGCGAAGGGCGCCGTCGGCGCGTACTCGCCAAGCACCGGCAGCGCCACGACCACCTCCGTCGCCGCGCCATCGCGCCATCGGGTGAGTGCGAGTCGGCCGTCCGATGCCTCGGCGTCTCCGATCGCCCGACCGACTTCGGTGCGAGGATCGAACGCGAACGGCTGCCCTGCGACGCCAAGGATCACGTCCCCCACCGCCAGCACGCCGTCCGCAGGCGATCCTTCGGCGACCTCGGTCACGAGCACCTGACGGGCGAGGCTCGTCTCCATGCCGCTCGAGTGCATCCAGCCCCGCGCTCCGGTGGGGCCGAGGTTCCAGTCGTGCGTCGCGCCTTCCGGCACCGTCTCGCCACGGGTGAAGTCCGGATTGGGAAGTTCGTCGAACGCGGGGGCCACCGGCGTGAGGAGCACGCTGCCGGCCGCCGCCACGATCCCGAGGAGTGCCATCGCCTTCATGAGTCTGCTCCCGTGCCGTCGTCGATCAGGATGTGGCGTCCCTGCGCCAGTTCGCGCCCGAATCGTTCCTCGCCTTCCGTCCCGTCCCGATAGCGCGATCGCGCCTCGGCGCACAGCTCCTCGAGCCGAGCCTCGTCGAAGCCCTCGATCGGCAGATGTGGCAGCGAGCGAGCGCGCCGAAACGCCTCGATCCGATCGAAGAGATCCGCGGGAATCGCGCTTCCATGGCGAAGCGCCTCGCGCAGGTGATCCTCGACCGGCGCGAAGTCTCGATCCCAGTGCCCCCACTGCATCGACGCGGCGCAGCGATAGGCCCGGAACTCGCCGTCGTGCTCCCGAAGTTGCAGCAACGGATGGGTGATCGCCAGCCGCGGGAAGTGGAGGTTCGGGAAGAACCGGCAGCCCCAGTACGGCTCGCCGATCCGAACGAAGTCTGCGAGCGACTCCACGTTGCGGAAGCCCGACTCCGCCATCGGCATGTGCTCGATCTTCGGCTTGGTGACATCGACGGTGTCGTTGGCGACGTCGAAGTAGTGCGAGCCGAACTGCAGGGCGTTCTGGAAGTAGCGATCGCGCAGGATGCCCCAGACGCGTCCGACATGCCCGCCCGCCTCGCCGAACTCGAGCACCGTCCGCAGCGCCTCGGACGGCTCGGCCTCGAGCCCGCGTCGAAAGAAGGTCTGAAGCGACCGCTGCGTGATCGGCAGGCAGTAGCCCTTGGGGTAGCGCTTCGGATCGCCGCGGATCGCCTCCTCGGGATGGGCGGCGAGTTCCGCTTGGATCGACTCGTCGATCGCGAGGCGGATCTCCATGAACTCCGCCTCGAGCAGCGGCAGCGCCGGCACGATCCATCGCTCGGTGAGTTCGATCTGGCGGTCGTCGATCGGCTGGACCCGCTCGACCTGAACGGGCGTGCGCGTGGTGATGCGCCGGATCAGCGGCTGGAGATCGGTCCGTCTCGGCGTCATCCGCGACCGACCGCCCGATCTCCCACACTCCGGCCGGCCGTCGCCACGCCGAGGTGAGCCGCGCCGCGTGCGAACGGGCGCGTCGCCGCTGCGGCCTGCGACGGCGTCACTGCAGCTCCGGCACGATCGCCTCGGCCCAGATGGCGTAGCCCGCCGGCGTCAGGTGCAGGGAGTCGGGCATGAGGTCTCTCGGAATCGAACCATCGGGCCTGACGAAGCGATCGCCGATCGCGTGGGTTCGGAACCGCGCGGAGCCCGACGCGGCGTTCTCCGAGGCCGCGAACGCGCGGAGCGCCTGGTTGATCTGCAGGATGTCGCCTCGCATCGGGTTGAATCGCTCGCCGCGCGGAAAGATCTCGAGCAGATGGATCGTGGCGCCCGGGCACTGCGCGGCGAGTTGCCGCGCAACGGCGACCATGCCCGCCAGCGTCTCGTCGGCGTTGCTCGTGCCGTGGCCGAGGTTGTTGGTGCCGATGAGCAGCACCACGTGCTTCGGCGCGAGGCGGGTGAGCGGTGCCTCGTCGAGCCGCCAGAGCACGTTCTCGGTTCGATCGCCGGAGTTGCCGAGGTTGAGGGCCCCGAGCGGCGCGATCCGTTCCGCCCACACGCCCTGCCCCGGTCCCTCCCACGACTGCGTGATCGAGTCGCCGACGAAGACGATCGAGCAGGGAGCCGACTCCCGCGCCCGACGCAGCAGTTCGTCCTGGCGAAGTCTCGGTCCGTCCTGGTCGCGCGGCGAAGGAACGAGCGAACTGGGCTTGGGCGAGGCGGAGTCCTGGGCCACGGTGGCGTTCCGCGAGGCGGGGGCAGTCGCGAGGATCGCCACCACGAGAGCGTTGAGGATCGGATGCATGGACGGATCGTGACGTTCGGCGCCCGGTGCGTCAATGCTCGGCCAACCATCGCGCACCCGCCGCCTCGCGAACGAACCCGATCGCGAGAGGGGCGAACCGGCAAGGGATGCGTTCGAGCCCGCTCCCGCCAGGCTCTCCGGAGCGATCCGACTCGCGAATCGGGCCGGGGCTCAGCCGATCACCGCGATTCCCTTCACCTCGACCGCGATCGGAGTGGGAAGGGCCTTGATCTCGATCGTGGTGCGGGTGGGGTTGGGGTTGCCGGGCCCGGCGAAGCACTCGGCGTAGATGCGGTTGTAGGTCGCGAAGTCGTGCTTCATGTCGGTCAGGAAGACCGTCACATCGACGAGGTTCGCCCACGGCACGCCCGCATCCTCGAGCACCGAGCGGACGTTCTCGAAGCAGCTGCGGCACTGCGCCTCGATGTCCTTGGAGACCACGTTCCCCGCCGCGTCGAGCGTCACGCCCGGGATCTCCTTGGAACCCCGACGCCGCGGACCGACGCCGGAGAGAAAGAGCAGGTTGCCCGCCCGCTTGGCGTGCGGATACGCGCCCACAGGCTCGGGGGCACGGGTGGAGACGACGTCGTTGGAGTGCTCGCTCATGCCCGCAGACTAGCGGGGTGTGAGTAAGGAGAGAGGAGAGAGGAG
>JBMSXH010000023.1:0-13510 GCA_049425445.1 Phycisphaerales bacterium
TCGGAGCGGAATCTCCGCCCGACGGTCGTCACCACGCAGCCTCACCCCGGATTCCCCACCGACCTCCAGGCCCAGTTCATGGCCCTGCTCTGCCTCGCACGCGGCAACAGCGTGATCACCGAGAAGATCTATCCCGAGCGGTTCATGCACGTGGCGGAACTCACCCGCATGGGCGCGAACCTCTTCCGGCAGGGTTCCGTCGTGGTGGTCGCGGGCGGCCCGCCGCTGATCGGAGCGCCGGTGATGGCGGGCGACCTCCGCGCTTCGGCCTGCCTCGTCCTCGCCGGCCTTGCGGCCGAAGGCGAGACCATCGTGCATCGCGTCTACCACCTCGATCGCGGCTACCACCGCATGGAGGAGGCGCTCAACCGTCTCGGCGCCTCGATCGAGCGGGTCGACGACAAGGAACTCGAACGCGAGACGTCGGGCGGCGCGTCGCCGTCCTCCGCCGAGTCGTCATCGCGCGAGCTCGTGGAGCAGGATCGCTGACGCGACCGAGACGTTGAGCGACAGGACGTCCTCGCCGACCTCTCCGGTTCCCGGGGGAGTCGCGATGCGGACGACCATGTCCGACGAAGCGAGACTCTCCTTCGAGAGGCCGTGACCTTCGGAGCCCATGAGCAGCGCGATGTCGCGATCGCGGGGCAGCTCGCGCGGCGAGACCGCGTGGTCGCAGGTCTCTCCCGCGACGATCAGGAAGCCCTCGCGACGCAGCGTCTCGACGCAGCCTGGCCAGTCCTCCGCGACGGCCCACGGCATCGAGAACACCCGCCCCATCGAGAAGCGGATCGTCGGGCGCAGCAGGGGATCCGCGCAGCACGCATCGAGCACGATCCCGGACCCGCCGAGACAGGCGGCACTTCGGAAGATCGAGCCCACGTTGTCGGGGTGGGTCAGTCCTTCGAGCAGCATGATTCGCCGGGGTAGTCCGATGCGCGGACGCAGCATCGACTCGACCGCCCGCGGTGTCCGGGGTCGACGTCCGATCGCCAAGGCGCCGCCATGGAACCGCGCGCCGGCGATCTCCGTCTCGAGCCCATCCGGCACCTCGACGATCTCGATGGACTCCGCCGTCTTGCGAGCAAGGCGGATCGCGAGGGCATCGCCGAGTTCGGTCATCGCCCTCGACGAGAGGAGCATTCGCTCGATGCCGTAGTCGCTCGCGAGGAGCCGCATGACCACCCTCGCCGACTCGGCCATGAACAGTCCCGAGTCTCCGCGAAGTTCCCGATCCCGGATGCCGCGGAACGGATCGAGACGAGCGTCGGTGGCGTCGGCCACGAACACGCGCGGGACGCGCGTCCCGTCGCTCACGGAATGGTCATCCGTGTGCGGAAGAGCGCGTTGGCTGCTTCGGCGAACTCCCGTTGCGACCGCTCGAGCCAGTCCCGAAGTTCGGGTGGAATCGGGTCGGCCGCGTCTTCCGGGGGGGGCAGCCGGATCCAGGCGGCCACGGCCGCGCTTGCGGCGCGGACGTCCGCGGTGGCGCGGACGAATCGGCGCATCGCCTCGTCGGCCGCGAACGAGTCCAGCGTGTCCTCGCTCGGAATCGTTCCGGCGATCACGCCGAGCACCTGCCCGAGCACGCCCAATGGATCGCGCTCGGCATCCTTCTTGATCCGCTCGAACTGCCCGACCGCGAGGGTCATGTTGGCGATCGAAAGCCGCGCATCGTCGGACGCCCAGTTCCAGGGTCCGCGGACCACGTCGACGAGTCCGCGCCAGGCGGGGCCGACGGCCTGCGCCGCGGTGGTCAAGGTCTGGAACCTCTCGGCGACGATCCGGGCGTCCGGCAGCGAGCCAAGGAGTTGGAGATCCTCGATGTCTCCTCCACCGGCGGGCAGGAACGACCTGAACTTCGCACGCGCCTGCCCGAACGCGTCCACCATCGCTTGCCAGGAGGATCGCAGGGCGTCGAAGGAGGCCCTCGCACGATTGGCGGCCGCGCGGGCCTCGAGAACACGGTCGATGATGCGGTCCTTCTCGGGGCTCCAACCGACGAAGTCCCGGCCGACCCGCTCCCCGAACGCGACCGATTCATCGCGAATGGCCGCGACCTGGCCGCTCAGGTTTCGTCGCTCGTCCGGGAGGGCGATGGACATTCGTTCGAAGCGGGCTGCGATGTCCTCGATCTGCCGCCAGCGCCGCTCGCCGAAGATCCGCTCGAGCGTGCTGGCCGGGCTGATCCAGGGAACCTCGGTGCCGCTTGCGAGCCTCGCGCTTCCGGGCGAGAACGCGTCGACCAGCGACACCGAGGTCGAACTGCCGATCAGCGCCGAGACCAGACGCGCCTGCGCGCCCTCGTAGATCGGCAGCGACTTCGGCACGATGAACTCGACCCGCACGGCGTCGTCCTCGACCAGAGTCGGTGACGTGCGGATCGGATCGATCGAGACGACGGTGCCGGCGACGAGCCCGCCTGCGAGCACGCTCGAGCCGGGCGCCAAGGTCTGGATGCCGCGGTCGATCGGCACGACGAAGGAGTACGTGCTGTGCGCCGTCCACGGCAGACGCGGCAACACGACGACGCCGGCGAAGCCGAGTGCCGCGGCGGCGAGCACCAGCAGGCCGGTTCGTTCGAGGTTGCGCGAGGACTCCGCCACAGTCAGGGCTTCGCGAGAATGATCCGGAAGAGATCGCGCTGCGCGTCCTCGTATCGCCGAAGCTGGTCGCCGAGGTCCTCCCGGATCGCGCGAGCGAGTTCCGGATCGTCCGCCAAGGCCTGCGGATCGCTGGCAAGAACCTGCTGCAGGCTCTCGCCGGCGACCTTCAGATCGGCGGCGGCGATGGTGAAGGTCCGTGCCGCGTCGTAGAGGTTCTCGTGGGCCACGACCTCGCTGGTGGGCTGGTAGAGCAGCCGCCACGGGTTGCGCCGGATCTCGATCATCGAGAGCTTCAGTTCGCTCGACGCCTCGCGGAGATCGGTCAGCATCGTCCGGATCTGCGGGATCTGGCGGGCGACCTCCGGGCGCAGGCTGCCGAGCATCGCTTCGACGTCGTCGAGCGCCGACTGGGCGGAACCGAGCACGCCGAGGAGGCGCGGCATCGCCTCCTCGTTGAGGTTCTTCACGAGGATGTCCGCCTGCTCGCTCACGTTCTTCGCCTCGGCGAGGATCGACTCGACGTTCGGAGCGTTGGTGCGGACGAGTTGGGCGACGCCGTCGATCGGCTCCCGTGCCTTGTCGACGAGCGATCTCGCGTCGTCGATGCCCGCGACGAGCGCCGCGGATGCCTGCACGGCGTTGGCGAGCGTGGTCGAGATCTCGCCGCTCCAAGTCGGCCAACGCTGGGCGACATCGCCGACCACGGTGCGAACGTCGGCGAGCGACGGACGAACGAACTCGTTGTAGTCCCTCGGCACCTCGTCGCCGAGCAGCACGGAGAGCCGCTGCACGTTGGAGATGACGTCGCCGACGTCCGCCGCGTTCTCCCCGCCGACGATCGTCGCGAGCATGCCTGGACTGGGGCTCGCTTCGATCGTGCCGCCGGGCTCGATGACCGCGGATCCGGGGCCACCGCCGAGATTCGTGAAGTTGAGGAAGCCGACCGTCCCGAGCAGCGGCGACATGCGCAGCACCGTCGCGTCGCTCGAGAACTGGATCGTGCGGTCGATCTCGATCCCTGCCTCGATCGCGACGAGCCGGCCTTGATCGAACACCGGGGTGACCGCGGTGACCGTGCCGCGGGGAAGTCCGCCGACCTGCACGGCCGATCCGGCGCTGATGCCGCCAACGCCCTCCTCGATCGTGAAGCGGACGCGATAGGTCGCCTGCGGGGTGAGGGTGAGCTGCTGGATGATGACCAGGGTGGCCACCGCAAGGACGACGCCGGAGATCACGAAGGCGCCCGCCGTGAGGTTCTGACGCGTCTCGTTCGCCATGGCGGTGGGTTTACCACAAGCCCGGCGGCTTGACCAAGCGGCGCACGGTCGGGCACGCGGCGTCGGTCAGCCCGCCACGAGCTTCTCGTTGGTCTCGAATCGCTTGAGGGCCGCGAGCAACTGCTCGATCTGCACCGCGGGCGGCAGACTCAGCAGTCGCCGGCGCAGGGCGGTGATCGTCTTCAGTTCACGCTCCGAGAGCAGCAGATGCTCCTTGCGGGTTCCCGACGCGGCGAGATTGATCGCGGGGAAGACCCGCTTCTCGGAGATCGACCGGTCGAGGATCAGTTCCATGTTCCCGGTGCCCTTGAACTCCTCGAAGATGATCTGGTCGGCCCGGGACCCGGTGTCGACGAGGCAACTCGCGATGATCGTCAGCGAGCCGCCCTCCTCGGCCTTTCGGGCGGCGCCGAAGAGCTGCTTGGGCACCTCGAGGGCGCGGGAATCGAGTCCGCCGGACATGGTCCGTCCGCCCGACCCGAACCGCCGGCTGTTGTTGAACGCGCGTCCGAGGCGGGTGAGCGAGTCGAGCAGCACCACCACGTCCCGACCAGCCTCGACGAGTCGCTTGGCCCGTTCGATCGCCGCGATGCCGAGGGTGATGTGGGTCTCGAGATCCTGGTCGTTGCTCGAGGCGAGCACGGTGGCCGGCACGTTCCGTCGGAAGTCGGTGACCTCCTCGGGACGTTCGTCGATGAGGAGCGCAACGAGTTCGACCTGGGGATGGTTGTGCTTGATGCCGGCGGCGATGTCCTTGAGCAGGATCGTCTTGCCGGCCTTGGGCGGGGCCACGATCAGGCCTCTGGTGCCGAAGCCGATCGGGCAGAACAGGTCGATCAGCCGGTTGGCGGGGGGGCAGCCCCGGAACTCGAGGCACATCCGCGGCTGGGGATCGAGCGGCGTCAGTTCGGCGTAGGTTCGGCGATCGAGATACGCCTCGACGGAATGGCCCTCGACCTCGAGCACCTCGAGCACCTGGCGCCGATGATGCCCGCGGACGAGTCCGGTGCGGGCGACGATCCGTTGACACTGGCGAAGCCGTGTGCGGTCGACGATCGACCGCGTGATCGACGGATCCTGAGGGCTCGACACGAAGCCGTTGGAGAAGTGCCGAAGTCGGGCCTCGCCGCCCTCGAGATCGACGATCCCCTCCTGCACCTCGATCTCGGTGGGTTCGGGCGGCGCGGGGGGGGCGCCGGTCGGCTGGGCGATCACGCCGCCCTCGCCAGGGACGCCCGATCCCTTGCCGCGACGACGGCGACGACGGCGTCGCTTCCGCTTGCCGCTGCCCGGCTCGCCCGATCCATTCGCCGCGAGCGAGTCCGAGGCGTGCTCCGTGGCGACCGGCAATGGCTCGGCGGTTGGAGTTGGGGACGCGACGGGAGTGGTCGGACGGTCGCCCGTGACGCCAGGATCTCCGCTTGCCGCGGCGACGGGCGCCGTCGCCTGCGCATCCGGGGCGGCCTTCTTGCGCCGAACCCGCTTTCGCTTCTTCGGAGCCTCGCCGTCGGCCGCCGCGTCGTGCGGAGTCTCGACCTCCGGCGTCGACGCGCTCGGCGGGGCCGAGGCGTCGCTTGGCGAGGTCTCGACGGCGGTCTCGGCGGCGACCTTGCGTCGCGACCGCCCGCGGGTCGGGGTCTCGGCGACCGCGTCCTCGGTCGTCGGCGCTTCCGCCGGCTTCGCCGATCGGCGGGTCTTCTTCTTGGGGGCGGTGCCGGTCCCGGGGGTTGGTTCCATCGTGAGCAACTCGTTCGGCGTCATGGAGACAGGGTCAGGTGGGCGAGGGCTCGGGGTGTCGAGCCAGCGACGTGGCGATCTCTCCGGCGAGCCGCGCGTTGGAGAGAAGCAAGGCGATGTTGGCCAGCAGCGTGCGTCCACCCGTGCGGTCGACGAGTCGCTGCAAGAGGTGAGGCGTCACGTCCGGCCCGCGATCGCGCGGGGCGGAGGCCGCCTCCTCGGCGATCAGGCGATCGAGTTCGCCGGCGTCGGCAAGGGCCCAACGCGTTGGTGGCGCATTCAGCAGGAGCACGGCGGATCGCTGCGCGAAGGCTCCCCAGTGGCGGCGGCAGGCGGCAGCCGCTTCTCCGGGGGAGCCGATCGTCCACGGGCACGCGATCGAGCCGCAGGGCGGCGAGATGAAGCGGGGCCAGTGGCCGGTTCGGTATCCGATCGTCGGCACCGCGAGCGTGTCGAGCATCTCGGCGGTCGCGGCGATGTCGAGGATCGACTTCGCCCCGCTCGCGACGAGGCAGACCGGGCTCTCGGCGAGCAGCCGCAGATCGGCCGAGACGTCGGCGGTGGCGTTCCAGCCGCGATGAGCGCCGCCGATGCCTCCCGTCGCCATCACGCGGATCGCCGGTGCCGCCAGCGCACACGCCGCGAGGGTGCCCGCCACGGTGGTTCCGCCATCATCGCCGCGCGAGGAGGCGATGCCGAGATCGCGGGCGGACAGCTTGGCTGGCGACGACGCGTTCGCGAGCGAGGAAAGTTGGTCGGGCGCCATGCCCACATGAAGCGTGCCGGCAAGCATGCCGATCACGGCCGGCACGCTGCCGCCGGCTCGAACCGCTTCGGCCATCAGTCGAACCGTTTCGACGTGGATGTCGGCATCGTCGCGCCAAGCCGCGTCGATCCCGAGACCGTCGTGCGGGTCCCGAAGCCAAGCGGCGATCGGCGGTTGGGGCCACGGTCGGCGAGGAAGGCCATGCGTGAGCACGGCGGTCTCGAGCGCGACCACGCCTCGGCCCGACGCGAGCGCTTCGCGCACCTCCTCGTGGATGACGATGACCTGTTCCACTTCTCGACTCACGCGACTCGATCCTCGGCGGCGAACCGGACTGGCACGGCCGCGGAGATCCATCCGCGCCCCGGGCCCGCCGGTCGCCCGCAGAGACGACCGCGGCGCGGGACCCGGGCGGTCATGGCCGGCGTCACCGAACGTTCGGAGACGCCAGAAACCCAAACTCAGCGTCGACGGGTTCGCGTTCGTCCGCCGAGGCGCTTCTCAGGCGCCGCGGAGGGCACGATCCCGCCGGGGAAACGACTTGGATCCGCCGCCTCGGCGACGGGCACCGCCACCGCGAAGCGGTTCTGCGCAACGGAGCGATCGGTCCGCCGCTTCTCGTCGAGCTCCCGCTGGGCCCGGACTTCCGCCGGCACCGGTCCGGGCTCGAAGTCGGGGTACTCGAGTCTCGGGATCTCGGTGTTGGCGAGCATCTCGATCGAGGTGAGCAGTTCCCCCTGATCGGGGCAGACGAAGCTCCAGGCGATGCCCGATCGGCCCGCGCGGGCGGTGCGACCGATGCGGTGCACGTAGACCTCCGGATCCTCCGGAAGGTCGTAGTTGATGACGTGGGTGATGTCCTCGACGTCGAGGCCACGTGAGGCCAGATCGGACGCCACCAGCACGCCGAGCTGTCCGGCCCGCAACTGGTCGATGACCTTGTTCCGCTTGTTCTGGAACATGTCGCCGTGGATGGCGTGGGCGTCGATCCCCTTGTCGGCGAGGAACTGCGCGACGGTGTCGACGGTCCGCTTGGTGCGGCAGAAGACCACGGTCAGGCCCGGCTCCTCCTTCTTGAGGAGGTGCAGCAGCAGCCGGCGCTTGTCCCAGGGCTCGACCGGAAGGTAGCTCTGGGCGACCTGGTTCACGGTGAGGCTCGCCGCCGCGGTGACGATCTTCTCGGGGTCCTTCATGTAGGACCGAGCGAGCTTCTCGATCTCGGGCGAGATCGTGGCGGAGACGAACAGGGTCTGCGGCTTGTGCTTGAGGGAGCCGAGGATCTTCCGGATGTCGTCGCGGAAGCCGATGTCGAGCATCCGATCGACCTCGTCGAGCACCGCGACGCGAATCCCCTCGTAGGGCAGCAGGCCGCGGCCGTGCATGTCCATGACCCGTCCCGGGGTTCCGACGACGATCGAGGGACGCTTCTCGAGCTTGGCCGCCTGGATGCGGATCGGCTGACCGCCGTAGATCGCGATCGTCTGCAGCGGGGTGTGCTTGGCGAACTCGCGGATCTCGCGGGTCACCTGGATCGCCAACTCACGGGTCGGCACGAGCACGAGTGCCGCGAAGGGATCCTTCGTCTCCGCAAGCCGATGCACGACCGGCAGCCCGAAGGCCGCGGTCTTGCCGGTGCCGGTCTTGGCCTGCCCGAGCACGTCGCGCCCGGAGAGCGCGACCGGGACGAGGGCCGCCTGAATGTGGGTGGGGTGGACGAAGCCCATCTCGGCGACCGCCTTCGCGAGCGGCTCGGCGAGGCCGAGCTGGGCGAAGGTGGTCGTGGTGTCGAAGATCTCGTCGCGGTCGCGCAACTCTTGCATGGAATGGATCGGTCGGCGAAGTCTCGAGACGGTCGGATGACCGAGGGGACTTCGCGAGGCGCTTCTCGTGAAGGCGTTCCGCCGGCACATCCGGCGGGCGTCGCGCCGAAGCCGGCGCTGCAGGGATGTCGACTCGGACTCCAGGCTTCGGCGGATCCGGCGAAACTCGCCGGATCGCGTCTCCCCCTCGACGGTCGCTCGCAGGGCAAGCGACGGCGTCTTGAAGCAACGTCGACCGGGTCATGGTAGGTGCCGGCGCTCGTCGATACAACCCGTCGATCGCGGGGCGGTTCGCCCCAACGCCGACCACGTCTCGGGTACCTTCGCCGAGGACGCTTCTCCGGCATGCCTCCCACCAGCGCCATTCGAATCGACCTCGCCGCCATCGACGCCAACGTCGCGGCGATCCGTCGGATGGTGGGGCCGGCCTGCCGGCTCTGCCCGATCGTCAAGGCCGACGCCTACGGCCTCGGGGCGGCTCGGGTGGCACGACGCCTCGCGCCGGCCTCGAGCCTGCTGGCCGTCTATTCCCCCGAGCAGGCCCTGGCGCTCGCGGAGGAGCGGGTCGGTGTTCCAAGTCTCGTGCTGATGCCGGTCCGTTCGATCCGGCGGGGCGACGACCTTGAGAACCTGCTGGTTGGCGGAGGCCTCCATCTCTCGATCCACGACGCCTCGCAGGTCGAGACGCTTGCCGCCTCCGCGCGCCGTCTCGGCGTGCGCATCCCGGTCCATGTCGAGATCGACACCGGCCTTCGACGCGGCGGCGTGGAGTGCGCCGAGGCGGACTCGCTGCTGCGGTCGGTGATCGGCGAACCGGCGCTGCGACTCGCCGGCGTGATGACGCACTTCAGCGACTCCAAGCGCGATCCCGAACGCACGCAGGCTCAACTCGGTGCGTTCGATGGGGTGCTCGCCTCGGTCGAGTTGCCCGAGACCTGCCTCGTCCACGTCTCGAGCACGCACGCGCTGCTTCGCCATCGGCGCTATCACCGCGGCATGGTGCGGTTCGGGCTCGCGTGGGCCGGCTACGGCCACGAGGATCTCGACGTCGCGGCGCGGATCGAAGGCTCGGCGGACCTGCGCCCGGCGATCTCCTGGTCGAGCGGCATCGTGCACGTGAAGCGCATCGCGCCCGGCGATGGCGTGGGCTACGGATCGACGTGGATCGCGAAGCGCCCGACGATCGTGGGCCTCGTGCCCGTGGGCTACGCGGACGGCTTCCCGGTCGAACGCGGTGGCGGCGCGGGGCGGGTGGTGCTGATGCCGCGGGAGCCGAGAGATCTTCGAAGGATCGAGGCGCCGGTCATCGGGGCCGTGAGCATGGACCAGATCACCATCGACCTGACCGATGCGATCGCGAGCCTTCAGCCGTCGGCCGTCCGACCCGACTCGATGCTCGGCTGGGAGGTCGAACTGATCGGCACCGATCCAGAGGCCGCGAACCATCTGCCCACCGTCGCTGCGCGGTCGGGGATGTTGCCGCATGAACTCCTCTGTCGGCTCGGATCGCGCATCCCGCGGGTGTTCGTCGCGGGTGGCTCCGTGACCGAACACGGCGAGTCGATGCCGCCGGTCATCGAGACGCGCCGCGTCGACCCGGCCTCGTCCTCCTTGAGGGCGATCTGACGCGCCGGCGATTCCTCGCGGATCGGCGCGGACTACCCTCGTTCCGATGGCCAACCCCGATCGACATTCTTCCGGCGGGGCCATCGACGACCGGTTCGACGCGGTGGTCGTGGGCGGCGGTCCGGCGGGATGTCTCGCGGCACTCGGGCTCGCGCGGCAGGGGCTTCGCGTGGCGATCGTCGATCGCGGCGCCGCTCGGCGCGACAAGTGCTGCGGCCATTGCCTGAATCCGCGGGTGAGGCCGTTGCTCGCGAGGCATGGCCTGCTCGACCTCGTCGAGTCGATCGCGGTGGGCCGGACTCGGCGTCTCAGCCTCGAGGAACGTTCCGGAAGACCGCTTCTGGACCTTCGCCTCGATCGCGACGATCGCGACGGCGGATGGCTCGTCCCTCGGGACCGGCTCGACGCGGCGCTGTGGGACGTTGCGGTCGCGGAGGGCGCGACGGGCATTCGGCCCGCATCGGCAGGTCTCCGGTCGATCGACGACCTCTCGCTCGACGGCGACGCCGTCGTCGATGTCGACGACGGCCGCGAACGTCGGTCGCTGCGATGCGGTCTCGTCGTGGCGGCGGACGGACTCGGGAGCGGACTGGCACGACGCGGCGGCCTCGCTCCTCGCCGCAGTGGCCGAGGATTCGGATTCTCCGCCTCGATCGAGCCGGCCTTCGAGGTCTCCGAGGCGCTCGGACTGCGAGCGGATCGAGTGCTGATGCTGGTCGAGTCGGGCGGCTATCTCGGGCTCGTCCGCGAGTTCGATCCCGTGTTCGGCGAGCGTGTGCACGCCGCCGGTCTCGTCCGCGAGGGACGCGGCGGACGAAGGTCGCCCGGCGAGTTCGTCCAATCGATGCTCGAACCGCGGGTGGCGATGGAGCCTTCGCTGCGCGGAGTCGTCGCCGCAGGCCCGATGCCGTGGCGACCTTCGAGGGTGACCCGCCGGGCCCTCGCACTGGTGGGCGACGCGGCGGGCTACGTCGAACCGTTCACCGGCGAGGGCATGGCGTGGGCCTTCGAGTCCGCCAGCGCCCTCGTCGACGCGATCGCCGCGCACGGCGGCTGGAACGCCGCGGCCGCTTCGGCCTACGCGCGGGCGCATCGTCGGGAGATCGCCGGATCGCAGCGCGGGTGCGCCTTCGTCGCCGCGACGCTCGAGCGGCCTTCGCTCCTTCGCAGCGCGTGCGCGATCGGCCGCGGTGCGATGCGCACCTGGCCCGGCCTGGGACGATCGATCGTCGAAGCCGCGCTCCTCCGCGGGCTCGTGACGCGATGAGCACGCACCTCGTCGACGCGTCGCGAATCTCCCGTTCCTCCGTGCGGAGGAGTCCGGCGCTGGCCGGCATCGGATCGGCGCTTCCCGAGCATCGATGGTCGCAGCGCGACCTGTCCCTGCTGCAGGCGGATCTCTGGTCGCTCCAAGGCTCCGAACTCGATCGCTGGACGCGGATCGTCGAGCGGTCCGGAATCGAGCATCGAGCGATCGTCGGCGATCCGACGGAGCTGCCGACCCTCTCGACCGCTGCGCGGATGGAACGCTTCGAGCACCATGCGCCGCCGCTTGCCCGCGCGGCGGCACGGCGGGCGCTCGCGAACGCCAGTTGCCGCGCCGAGGAGGTGACCGATCTCGTGATCGTCACCTGCACCGGCTTCAGCGCGCCGGGCCTCGCGGGCGAGCTGATCGGCGTGCGCGGCATCGGGCTCCCGGAGACGGTGCGGCCGCTCCAGTTGGGATTCATGGGCTGCTTCGGCGGAATCGCCGGGCTGCGCGCCGCGGGATCGATCGCGTCCGCGGACCGGCAGGCGGTGGTGCTCGTGGTCTGCGTGGAACTCTGCTCGCTTCACCTGCGGGCCGATCGCGATCCGCAGAATCTCGTCGCGTCGGCGCTCTTCGCCGACGGCGCGGCGGCGGCGGTCGTTCGCGGCACCTCCGCCGCAGACATCGCGTCGCCGATCCCGCTCGGGCGGGGAAGAAGCCTGACGCTTCCCGAGGGACGCGCCGAGATGACCTGGCGGATCACCGACCACGGGTTCGCGATGACCCTGTCGCGGGAGGTGCCGGTGCTGGTGCGTCGTCGCCTCGCCGGATTCCTCGAGTCCGCGTCGCCTTCGCCGCTCGCGGTGCTTCCGCATCCAGGCGGGCCGGGAATTCTCGAGGCGGTCGAGTCGTCGCTCGCCTCGTCGCGCCTCTCCGCGCGGCTCGATCCGCGCGGCCGCGCGGCGGCGCGCGGCGTGCGTCGCGCCTCACCTAGCGACTCGATCCGCGTGGCCTCGCGGCGGCGCGAGGCGTGCTTCGCGACTGCGGCAACCTCTCCTCGGCGACGATCCTGCTCGTGATCGAACGGGCGCTCGCCGACGGCGTGGCCCTGCCGGCCGAGGCGGTCGCGTTCGGTCCGGGACTCGCGATCGACTCGATCGGGCTGGGCGGGCCGGACGACGCGGCGCCTCGTACCATCGACGCATGACCGCCTCCGAAACGGCCGCCGCGGCGATCGCGCCACCTCCGCTCCGTCGCACCCGGATCGGCGTCGTCAGCTATCTCAACACCCTCCCCCTGATCGCGGGACTCGAGTCGCTCGAGTCGATCGAACTCGAGCACGCGGTGCCGAGCCGGCTGATCGATCGGCTGCTTGCGGGCGGGGTCGATCTCGCGCTCGTCTCCGCGGCGGACTACCAGAAGAGCCCGGAGCCGCTTCGCCTCATACCCGCGGGCATGCTCGGCTGCCGTGGACGCACCATGACGGTTCGTCTCTACAGTCGCGTGCCGATTCCGCGGATCTCCGTGGTGCACGCCGACACCGACAGCCACACCTCGGTGATCCTGCTGCAGGTGCTGCTTCGCGAGCGTCATGGACTCTCGGTCGAGATGGTGGACTTCGAGGCGCGGTCGATCGACCTCCGCGATCCCGGATCGCCGCGTCCGGAGAGCCTGCTGCTCATCGGCGACAAGGTGATCGTGGCGGCGCCCGACCATCGCGAGTACCCGTATCAGCTCGATCTCGGCGAAGCGTGGCTCGAATCGACCGGCAAGCCCTTCGTCTTCGCGACCTGGCGGGGCCGGCGCGGACGCGCCGCGGAGGCGGAGCGGCGAGTCCGTTCCGCCGCGGCGGTGCTCGACCATCAGCGGCGGCACAATCGCGAACGCATCGCGAACATCGTGCATCGCCACGCGATCGCCCGAGGCTGGCCGAAGTTCGACGCGGACCTCTATCTCTCCGGCATGCTGCGCTACGAGTTCGGCGAGCCCGAGGCCGAGGGCCTTCGGACCTTCTTCTCGCTCGCGCAACGCCACGGGCTGCTCGCGACCGCGCGGCCGCTCGAGATGCTGGAGTTCTGAGTGCAGCCGCGAAAGGGCCGCTTCACGCTGCCCGAGATCGCCGAGTTCGCGCGGCAGATCGCCTACGCGCCGCCCGCCACGAGGCGTCGGCAGATGGACCGGCTCGAGCGTTTGGTGGGCGAGATCGATCCCGCGATCCGCTACCCGTTCGGCTTCGTGGTCTACCGGACGAGCGGCTATCGCCCGGAAACCGACGGCTCGCTGCTCGAGGGGCGTGCTCTCCGCCGGGATCTTGCGCAACTCGTGCTCGAGATCTCGGAAGGCCTCGATCTCGCGACGACCGAACGACCGGACTCCATCACCCTCGAGGATGCCGCGACGACGCTGTCGGTGAGCGGCCGCACGATCCATCG
>JBMSXH010000024.1:0-13085 GCA_049425445.1 Phycisphaerales bacterium
TTCGCTCTCCTCTCTCCTCTTCTCCTCTTCTACTCCTCTCATCCCCTCATCCCCCCGAGACATCGCTCGATCCTCGCAAGCGTCGAGGCACGCCCGAGCATCGCGAGGGTGTCGAAGATCGGGGGCGAGACGGTGCCGCCCGACACCGCGATGCGCAGCGGCTGCGCGACCTTGCCGATGTTGCCGACCTGCTTCGCCTCGCAGAAGGCGGTGAGGCGAGACTCGAGCGAGGCCGCGTTCCAGTCCGCCGCGGCGATCGTGTCGAGTTCGACGCGGGCGGC
This sequence comes from Phycisphaerales bacterium, assembly GCA_049425445.1. Lineage (GTDB taxonomy): Bacteria > Planctomycetota > Phycisphaerae > Phycisphaerales > SM1A02 > VGXO01. Next base: position 282 of record JBMSXH010000024.1, read on the forward strand.
GGCGAGCAGTTCGAGACCGGTTGGTTCGCCCTTCAGAAGCGCCTTCTCGACCGGCTTGCTGCGCTCCCATCGGATCGCCTCGTCGGGCTCGACGAGAAAGCGGTTGCCGCGGAAGACCTCGTCGAGCGTCTTCGAGCGGGGATGGCTCGCCGCCGCGAGCGTGGCGAGGTTCGCCTCGCCGAGCTTCGCGAGGAAGTCCGGGTGGTACCTCGCGCCGTGCTCACGCAGCCGGCGCAGGAAGGTCTCTCCGTCCATGGCCTGCAGCGCGTCGAGGTTGAAGGCGAGCAGCTTCGCGCGATCGAACTTGGCGGGCGTCTTGACCACGCGGTCGAGCGAGAAGCGCTCGCAGAGGAACGCGAGATCGAACTTTTCGAGATCGTTCCCAGGCGACCAGCCGTTGAGGGCGAGGAAGTTGACCAGCACCTCCGGCAGATAGCCCGAGCGGCGGAAGTCCTCCACGTTGATCTCGGGCAACTCGACCTCGAGCGCCTGCGCGATCGCCTCGCATGCCTCGCTCGGCAGCTGCACGGTCTTGTCGCCCCGCCAGCGGGCGAAGGTTTCCGCGTCGCAGAGCGGGGCGCCGTCGCGGCCGGCGGGCGGCGCGTCGATTCCCTTCGCGATCACCGCGTCGCGCAGCGTGCGGTCCTTGTCGCGCTTGCTCATCTTGCTGCCGTCGGGATTGAAGATGATCGGCAGGTGGCCGTAGACCATCGGGCGGTAGCCGAGCGCCTCCTGCAGCAGGAGATGCTTCGCGGTGTTGTTGAAGTGCTCCTGCGCGCGCAGCACGTGGGTCACGCCCATCAGCTCGTCGTCGACGACGACCGCGAAGTGGTAGGTCGGGAACCCGTCGGCCTTGCGGATCACGAAGTCGTCGACCTCGCCGGCGGGAAGCGTCGCCTCGCCGAGGATCTCGTCGCGGATCGTGACCGCGCGGCCGTCGCTGCGGAATCGGATCACGCACGGGCGGCCCTCGGCGCGGGCCGCCTCGCGCTCGAACGCGCTCATCGCCATCGCCTTCGAACCGTCGTAGCGGTAGGGACGACCCTCGGCGCGGGCGGCGGCGCGGGCGGCCTCGAGTTCCTCCGGCGTGTCGAAGGCCGGATAGGCCTTGCCTTCCGCGAGCAGCGTCTCGATCGCGGCGTCGTAGAGCTCGAGCCGCTGCGACTGGAAGTACGGCCCGTGCGCGCCGCCCCCGACGACCACGCCATCGGGGGCGTCGAACGACGGGCCCTCGTCCCAGCGCAGGCCGAGCCAGTCGAGGTCCTTGAGGAATCCGAGGCTCGCGGCGTCGGAGGACCGCTTCTGATCGGTGTCCTCGATGCGGAGGACGAACTTCCCTCCGCGGCCCTTGGCGAACGCGTAGCAGAAGAGCGCCGTCCGGGCTCCTCCGACATGGAGATTGCCGGACGGACTCGGCGCGAAGCGGGTGACGACGTCGTGGTTCGAAGCGGACATTCCGGGAGCGTACCGCTCGCGATCGCACCGCGGGCGTCGTCGCCTCGATGGCCCCCTTGGGTCGAATCGCCCCCCGAGGCCTCGAGAGGCGAGGGACGCCGAATCGGCGTCGCCCGTCGCCAGCCGCCCGTGCCCGCGTCGCGCGTCAGCCGATCACGGCGAGGAAGATCGCCATCGCCACGCCGATCGCCGCGAGCGACCAGGCGAGGATGGGGCCGAGGCTCGATCGTCCGCGGCGATCGAGATCGCCGAGGTCGCGGATCGCCGAGCGGTGCTCGAGCGCTCCGCCCACGAGCGCGATGATGCCGACGACGACGAGCGCGAGGCCAAGCCACGCGGAGACGCGATGGGCGGGCGGCAACTCGATGCCCTGCACGATCGCGAACTCCCGCAGCACGATCCCGAACCGCTCGATGAAGAAGCCGAAGCCCATCAGGGCGATGCCGGTCCGCACCCAGGCGAGCAGGGTCCGATCGGCCGCGAGGGCGGTCCGCATGGTGTCGCCGCTGGCGGGAGTGGGGCCCTGATCGCTGCTCATGGCGTCGATGGTTCCGGCGAGGTCGGCCCGAAGGGGGCGATCACGGGCTGCAGACGAGATCCGCCAGCGCCACGCAGCCCGCGTCCCAGCTCACCGAGCAGCAGGTCACGTCGAGCAGGCAGACGAACTCGCAGCAGCCTTCGTCGTCGCAGTAGGGCTCCTCGTGGACCTCGTCGCACGGGCCGGCTCCCGGATCGCCGCAGGCGAGCCCTCCGCCGCCGCAGAGTTCGTCGCAGTTGTCGACCGCGAGCAGCGTGCAGGTGAGATCCCACGCCGAGTCGCAGCAGAAGCTGTCGATGGCGCACACCGACTCGCAGCACGACTCGTCGCTGCAGTTCGGGGTGCCGTTGGGCTTGCAGCAGTTGCCCGCCGCCGGGTCGCCGCACTGCGGCACCGGGCATGCGTCGAAGCACGGGCCGCCGGGGTTGCCGAGGCTGCGGGCGGTCGCCGCGCAGAACTCGTCCCATTGTCCCTCGCAGCAGAAGGTGTCGACGAGGCAGACCGCCTCGCAGCACTCGCCGTCGCTGCAGTAGGGCGTGACGCCGGCGACGCAGCACGCGCCCGCGCAGGGATCGCCGCACTCGAGGCGGCAGTCCTGGCAGACGTTCTCGTCGCGGGCGAGCGCGACGCAGCTGTCGTCCCATCGCACGTCGCAGCAGAAGGTGTCGATCTTGCAGACCGCCTCGCAGCAGTCCGCATCGCGGCAGTTGGCGGTCTCGTGGGGCACGCAGCAGTCGCCGGCGAGGAAGTCGCCGCACTCCGGCGGCGTGCAGAGCTTGATCGCGAGCTGGCGGCAGGTGTCGTCCCACTCGACGTCGCAGCAGTACACGTCGCCGCCCGCCGATTCGTCGCAGACGAGGCCGCAGCAGGCCGCGTCGTCGCATCCCGGCGTGCCGTTGGCGATGTAGCAGCTGCCCGAGGTCGGCAGGCCGCACGCGCCGGTGCACCGCTCGAGGGCGATCTCGACGCAGAGCGCGTCCCACCGCGAGGTGCAGCAGAGCGGGTCGATGTCGCAGACCGCCTCGCAGCAGAATCCGTCGGAGCAGCGCGGCGTGTCGTGCACGTCGAGGCAGCTGCCCGCGCAGGGGTTGCCGCACTCGGCGAGTCCGCAGCAGACCGCGCGGGCGATGGTGACGCACGACTCGTCCCACTCGACCTCGCAGCAGGAGGGATCGAGCCGACACACGCCGGCGCAGCAGCTCCGGTCGCGGCAGCCGGGCGAATCCTTCGCCTCGAGGCAGCTGCCCTCGCAGGGGCAGTTCCAGCTCGCGGCGGGGTTGCAGTTGAAGTTCGCGAGGCTCACGCACTCCGCGTCCCAGGCGGTCTGGCAGCAGCTCGGGTCGATGAAGCAGACCACCGATTCGCAGCTGCGGTCCTCGCAGCCGGTCGACTGGTGCACCTGATTGCACGGTCCGATGCCGTCGCCCGAGTCGGGGTTCACGCAGATCGCCCGGGCCGCGTCGACGCAGCGGGCGTCCCATCCGAGCAGGCAGCACTCCGGGATCACCTCGCACACCGCCGAGGCGCAGATGTCGTCCGAGCAGCCCGGCACCGCGTGCGGCTCGAGGCACGGGCCGCGGCCGGGCGTGGGCAGCAGGAGGTCGCTGCAGAGGGATGCGGCCTGCACCACGCAGACCTGATCCCAGCGGACCTCGCAGCAGTAGGGGTCGACGATCGTGCAGATCTTGCTGCAGCACGCTTCGTCGGAGCAGCCTCCGATCGAGGATGGCACCAGGCAGGGGCGCACCTGGCTCGAGCCGCAGCGGCCGATCGGATCGGGGCACGAACCGCGGGCGAGGGAGACGCAGAGGTCGTCCCACAGGACGCCGCAGCAGAAGTCGTCGATCTGGCAGACCGCTTCGCAGCAGGTCTGGTCGTTGCAGTTGGGGTTGCCGTGCGGGGCGTAGCAGGAGCCCGCGGCGATGTCGCCGCAGTCGTTGCAGAACTCGAACGCCGCACGGGCGCAGTCCTCGTCCCAGGAGATCTCGCAGCAGTAGGCGAAGGGCTGCTCGCCGTTGAAGCTCGTGAAGGTGCAGACCCGTTCGCAGCAGCCCGCGGTGTCGCAGCCGGGCGAGGGATGCGGCACGAAGCAGCTGCCCGTCCCGGGGATGCCGCAGGTCTCGATGGCGGAGCAGAGGAAGTCGGTGGCGCGGACGCAGGCGTTGTCCCACTCGATCGCGCAGCAGAAGGGATCCTGCGCGCAGACCTCGTTGCAGCAGTTGAAGTTGCTGCAGCCCGGCAGCGGATGCTCCGCACGGCAGTTGGCCTCGTCGCCGCCCACGCCGCAGCGGCAGGTCGGCAGATTGCAGAGCTCCGTGGCGAAGAGCGCGCAGCGGCGATCCCAGCGAACGTCGCAGCAGTAGAAGTCGAAGTCGCACACCGTCTCGCAGCATCCCGCGTCGTTGCAGTAGGGCGATCCGTTCTCGTAGCAGCAGGTGCCGGCGCCCGAGCTTCCGCAGCCGGTGCAGACCTCGGCGGCGAGATTGGCGCAGGACTGGTCCCACGCGATCTCGCAGCAGCGGGTGTCGAAGAGACAGACCGCATCGCAGCACTCCCCGTCGCGGCAGCCCGGGCGATCGGGATGGGCCTCGAAGCAGGATCCGTTGCAGGGCGAGCCGCAGGAGCCGCAGAGTTCGAAGGCCTTCCGCACGCAGTCGGCGTCCCAGGCGACGTCGCAGCAGGTCGGGTCGACGTCGCACACCGCGAGGCACACCTCGACGTCGTTGCAGTTGGGCTCCTCGGAGATCTCGAAGCAGCTGTTGCTGCCGGAGCCGCAGGCGTTGCAGAGCTTCTTCGCGAGCGCCACGCAGAGCTTGTCCCAGGCGACCTCGCAGCAGATCGCCTCGGTGTTGCAGACGATCTCGCAGCAGGTGGCGTCCTCGCAGCCGGGCTCGAAGAGATTCGGCACGAAGCAGTTGCCGCCGGTGCCGCAGCTGTCGAATCCGCCGCCGACGAGGCCCTGCGGCGGGCCGCCTCGACTCGCCGGATCGGCGCCGAGGCCGGTCTGCGCGACGGCCGGCGAGGCCAGCAGCGCGACGAGGGTCGCGACGGACAGGAGGAGCATTCGAGCGAGGCTCGTCACGGGAACACTCCCTGGACTTCGCCGGCGTTGTTGAGGATGACCGGCGGCGGACCGGGCACCGCGGTGTTCGAGAAGGGGGCGCCCACGACGGTCTGGATGTCGCCTGCGGCGACGGAGAATCCGAACTGCGCGCCCAGTTCGGGCGACACGTCGAAGTGCTTGCCGAGGGGGACCCAGAGGTCCGGCGGATCGCCCGGCGTCCAGACGTAGAGATAGACCGCGCCGCTCTGGGCGAGGTTCGTCGCATCACCCCTCGCGCCGACCGCCAGCAGGACCTGTCCCGTCCACCACTGCTTCAGGCTCACCGCGCTTCCGAATCGGTCGTCGGGCAGGAGTTCCTCGGGCGCGATCTGCAGACGGTTCCGCCAGTTGGAGACGGTGTTTCCGATCCGCTCGAAGATCTGCACCGCGCCGCGGGCCCCGTTCTTGCCGGGAATGCCGATGGCGACGAAGCGGGAGGCGATCGAGACCGCGTCGCCGTAGCGGTCGCCCGGCACGAGCCCGGCGATCGCAAGGGTCTTCTGCGGGGTCGAGGTCCAATCGGTGTTCGCCAGCTTCTCGGCGACGAAGACCCGCCCGGCCGCCGCGTTGTAGCCCGGGGCGCCGATCACCAGCACCTTGTAGGGGGCGGGCAGCGGAAGTTCGTTCTGCCCGGTGGCGACGTTCGGTTCGAAGTCGACCGACCAGCCGAACTGGCTTCCGTTGTAGGAAGCGCTGCTCAGGGTGGTGATCTTGGTCTGGAAGTCCCAGGCCTTCCCGTTGCGGCGGTAGGTGTAGATCGCGCCGCGGGCGCTGATGTTGCCTCGAGGGGCGCCCACGAGGATCTCGTCGGCGCCGGCGAAGGAACCGTTGGCGGGCACATGGCCGGCGGCGACGGAGAAGCCGAACCACTCGTTGGCGACGGCGCCCTGGGAGAAGGTCGGTCGGAGCACGGTCGAGGGCGACCAGGTGCCCGGTACGTTCGAGACGAACACGTGGGCGGCGCCGCGCTGCTGGGCGACCTGGGAATCGCGGTAGGCGCCGGCGATGGCGTAGGCGAAGTTGCCGGTCGCGCCCTTCGAGACCGCGACGCTTCGGCCGAAGTAGGTGTTCGACACCGGCTCGGTCGCGAAGAGCGTGGCGTCCTCCTGCCACAGGCCATCGGCGCCGCGGCGCAGGATCGTCATCGAGCCCGCGTTGGCGATCGCCTTCGCGCCGCTCGTGTCGTTCCGCAGGTAGCTCCCCGCCGCCACCAGCGCCGCGTCGTCGATGAACGGGCCGTCCGCCCAGTCGAGCGCGATGCCGTAGGCGGCGTTGGCCTGCGGCTCGGGCTCCGGCAGGATCTCGTCGACGCAGACGTTGCCGCAGAGTTCGACCGCGAGCGCTGCGCAGACGGAGTCCCACTCCACCAGGCAGGAGAAGTCGACGTTGCCCACGGTGACGCAGCAACCGAGGTCGTCGCAGCCGCCGGTCCCATGAGGCATGCAGCAGGAGCCGGTCAGCGGATCGCCGCACTGGGCCGACGCGTCGGGCGACGCGAGGAGGATTGCGGCGGAGGCGGCGGTTGCTGGCACGAGCAGCCGGCTCGCCCGTACGCCGCGAGCCTGTGGACGGCCTGCCGTCGGCGAGTTCGATTCGGGAACCAAGACGCTGCTCCTCCGTGGCGACCGATGCGTCCGGGCCTCGGGGAGGGCGCCGAACCGGGTTGATGATCGTTCCGGAACCTCCGTTCCGGTCCTCGGGACGCCCGTGGCGACCGGAGGAATCGGCTTCGACGCGGGGGGATGCTCCGTCGCAACCCGCGAGTTCGAACCGCGATCCGTCGAGTATGAATCCATCACCGCGTCCGGGCAACCGCTGGATCGAGGTTGTCCGCCGCGTTCGCGGGGGATTCGAGTCCCCCGAACTTCCGGTTCCGTGAGGCGAAGTCCTCGATCGCCCGGTGGAGGTCCGCTTCGGCGAAGTCGGGCCAGAGCACGTCGGTCACGTGGATCTCCGCGTAGCTGATCTGCCAGAGCAGGTAGTTCGACACCCGCATCTCGCCCGCGGTGCGGACCAGGAGATCCGGATCCGGCAGCCCGGCGGTCGAGAGCCGCGAGGCGAACGTCGCCTCGTCGATCGACGTCGGATCGAGTCGGCCGTCGCGGACCTCCTCGGCCAGGGCGCGGGCCGCGTCCACGATCTCCCGGCGGCTGCCGTAGTTGAGGGCCAGCACCAGCGTCATACGAGTGCCACCCGCGGTGGCCGCCTCGGTGTCGGCGAGCGCGGCCAGGACCGACTCCGGCATGCCTTCGTCGCGTCCGATGCGGCGGAAGCGGATGCCGTTCTCGAGCAGGGTGGCGCGCTCCGCGGCGAGATACTCGCGGCAGAGAAGCATCAGGGCGTCGACCTCTTCCGCGGGGCGCTTCCAGTTCTCGCTCGAGAAGGAGTACAGCGTGAGCGCCTCGACGCCGAGCCTGGCGCACTCGGTCACGATGCGCCGCACGCTCGCGGCGCCTTGGCGATGGCCGAGCACCCGCGGCAAGCCGCGCTGCGCCGCCCATCGTCCGTTGCCGTCCATGATCACCGCGATGTGGCGGGGAAGCCGCGGGGGCCGAGATGACGGCGCGGCATCGTTCCGACCGACCTCAGGCTCTCGCGGAATCGCCACGTCCATGGAGACGCAGTGTAGGCGGGAAGCGGATGAATCCCGAGCGCCGAAGCGATCCGGAAACGACGCCGAACGTCGTCAGTCGCCCCACGCCATCGCCGAGAGGGTCTGCGTCCGCTCCGGTCCGACCCCCACGAGTTCGATCGGCACGCCGACGATCTCCTCGATGCGGGCGAGGTAGCCCCGAGCGGCCTCGGGCAGGCTGGCGCGGTCGACCGCCTCGTCGATCGGCTCCTGCCATCCCGGAAGCGTCTCGTAGATCGGTTCCCAGCCCTCGAGGTCCTCCGCGTCGGGAAGGAACCGGTCGATCGTCTCCGAACCGCGGCGGTAGGCGACGCAGACCTTGAGTTCGTCGAGCCCCGAGAGCACGTCGAGCAGGGTGCAGGCCAGGGCGTCCGCGCCGCAGATCATCGCCGCGTACCGCACCGCGACGAGATCGAGCCAACCGCAGCGGCGGGGGCGGCCGGTGGTGGTGCCGTACTCGCGCCCTCGCTCGCGGATGCGGTCTCCGGTCTCGTCGAGCAGTTCGGTCGGGAAGGGGCCGCCGCCCACGCGGGTCGAGTAGGCCTTCATGATGCCCACCACGCGACCGACGAGCCGTCCGGGGAGGCCGGTGCCGGCCGGAATGCCGAGGCTCGAGCAGTTCGAACTGGTGACGTAGGGATAGGTGCCGTGATCGATGTCGAGGAGGCTCGCGTTCGCGCCCTCGAAGAGGAGCGAGCGGCCCTCCTTCACGAAGTCGTGCAGCCGGTAGACGGTGTCCTCGATGTGCGGCCGAAGCGACTGTCCGTACGCGGCGAATCGTTCGGTCAACTCGATCGGATCGGGCGGAGGCGCGGTCACGCCGAGCGCGGTCATCTCCGCGGCGCGAAGCCCGCAGGCGATCTCGAGGCGCTTGCGAAGTCGATCCGGGTGGAGCATGTCGCCCACCCGCACCGCCGTCGAGCGTCGCACCTTGTCCGCGTAGGCCGGCCCGATCCCGCGCCGGGTGGTGCCGATCGCCGCGCTGGCCGCGCCGAGGCCGCTCCGGGCGGCGAGGAACTCCTCGTACGCCGCATCCTGCTCCTTGTGGTAGGGCAGGACCAGGTGCGCGCGGTTCGAGACGCGGAGGTTCGCGCCGACCGCGATGCCGCGGCCGCGCAGGCTCTCGATCTCGTCGAGCAGCTTCTCCGGATCGACCACCACGCCGTTGCCGATCACGCAGACCTTGTCCGGATAGAGGATGCCCGACGGGATCAGATGGAGGGCGTAGCGCTCGCCTCCCACGATCACGGTGTGGCCCGCGTTCGCGCCCCCGTTGTAGCGCACGATGACGTCGTGACGGGCTGTGAGCAGATCGACGATCTTGCCCTTGCCCTCGTCGCCCCATTGCAGGCCGACCACGGCGGTGTGATGGGGAGTTGTCTTGGCGGTTGAAGTCACGGGATGGGCCCGACGAGGTACGAGTGGGGCGGGATTCTACAGGTCGGCGCGAGACTCCCCGTGCGGCGTCGCTCCATGTCCCCGTCTCCCCCGGGGCCGCGAGGGCGTATCGTCACCCCGTGACCGATCTCCCGCGCGTCTCGCTGCCGCTCGCCTCCGAGACCGCGATCGGCGCGCGTCGGTCGCTGCTCGAGGTTGCGCCGGCGAACGGGGCACGGGTGCGCGGCGCGTACCTCCACGTGCCGTTCTGCCGGCACAAGTGCCACTACTGCGACTTCTACAGCTTCGTCGACACGCAGGATCGACAGGAGGCGTTCGTCGATCGCCTCGAGCGGGAACTCGCGGCCGCAGGCGCACTGCTCGAGAAGGCCGGCGGGGCGATCGAGACGGTGTTCATCGGCGGCGGCACGCCGACCATGCTTCGGCCGCCGCTGCTTGCGCGCATGCTCGCGGCGGTGCGCCGATCGCTGCCCCTCGCGGCGGGTCCGCCGCTCGAGTGGACCGTGGAGGCGAATCCCGAGACCGTCGATCGCGAGGTCGCCGACACGCTCGTCGCGGGCGGCGTGAACCGGACGAGCCTCGGGGCGCAGAGCTTCACGCCGCGGCTGCTCGCCGCGCTCGAGCGCGACCATCGGATCGAGTCGGTGGGCATGGCGGTCGGTCGTCTGCGCGACGCGGGCATCGCCAACGTCAACCTCGACCTCATCTTCGGGGTCCCGGGCTCGACGCTGGAGGACTGGGCGTTCGACCTCGACGCGGCGCTGGCCCTCGCCCCCGACCACCTGTCCGCCTACGGGCTCACCTACGAGCCCAACACCCCGCTCGCGGTGAAGGAGTCGCGGGGCGAGGTCGAGGCGGTCGAGGAGGATCTCGAGGCCGCCATGTACGAGCACGCGAGCGATCGGCTCGCCGCGGACGGATTCCGGCGCTACGAGATCAGCAACTGGGCGAAGCCGGGCTGCGAGTGCAGGCACAACCTCCTCTACTGGCGAAACGAGTCGTGGCTCGCCTTCGGCCCGAGCGCGAGCGGCCATCTCGACGGCCTTCGCTTCAAGGTCGTGCCGCGTCTGGGCGAATGGCTGGAGTCGACGGAGCCGTGGCCATTGTCGGAGTGGGAGCGGCTCGACGCGTCGGGCACCTTCGGCGAGGAGTTGATGCTCTCCCTGCGGCTTGCGGAAGGGCTTGACGCGGGCTGGCTCGAGCAGGGGCTCGCTCGATTCGATCCCGAGGGAGCGCGTCGCCGCGCGATCGAGGCGGCGCTCGCCGACGGACGGCTCGAGCGGACCGCCGAACGGGTGCGGCTGTCGCCCCGCGGCATGCTGCTGGCCAACACGCTGCTCTCGGAACTGGTCTGACGTCGTCGACGCTCGGAGCGGGTACCTTCCTCCGCATGCTCACCGCGACTCGCGATCTCGTGCTTCCCACGACCGTCACCGGATCGTGGCCTCGGCCGCGCTGGTTCGACATGAGCATGCAGGGCCGCCCGCTCGACACCTGCATGATGGACGTGCGTTACCGGGAGCGGTTCGGCGATGCGCTCTCGGTCGTCATCGCCGACGAGGAGCGGGCGGGGATCGACCTCGTCACGCACGGCGACCTCCACTGCGACGACGACATGGCGGGCCGCTCATGGCACCACTATCCGCTGCAGCGTTGGAAGGGCTTCGAGGGCGACCACCTGCAGTCGGAGGAGACCCGCTCCCCGTGGCTGCGCTATCCGCCGGGCACGCTGCTCAACGAGATCTACACCGGCTGGCGATGGCCCCGGGTGGTCGACACGATCGAGCATCGCTCCCTCGACTACGCCAAGATCTGGCGGATGTCGCAGGCCCGCGCGTCGAGGCCGGTCAAGTTCGGGACCTGCTGCTCGCAGGTGATGGGGCTCTTCCTCGACATCCACACCACGAAGTACGGCGACCATCGCCAGGTGATCTGGGACATGGCGGTCGCCATGAACACCGAACTCCGCGCGCTTCGCGACGCGGGCTGCCGGCTGATCCAGATCGAGGAGCCGACCCTCCACTTCTGGGCCAACACCTACGGGCCCGAGTCGAGCGAGGTGAGGTTCATGATCGAGGCGTTCAACCGCGAGGTGGAGGGTCTCGAGGACTGCGAACTCTGGATCCACACCTGCTGGGGCAATCCCAACATGCAGCGGGTGATCGACAACGACTCCTACCGCGCGTCCTTCGAGCTCTACCTGCACGCGCTCAAGGGCGACGTCTGGACGGTCGAGATGACCGATCGGAACTTCCGGGAGATCGAGCTCTTCGGCACGATGCGGGGACGGCTGCCGAAGAAGATCGCCGTGGGGGCGGTCAGCCATCGCACCCTGCAGGTCGACACCGCCGAGACCGTCGCCGACCGGGTCCGAACCGCGCTGCACCACATCGATCCGACGCAACTGATCGTCTCGACCGACTGCGGCTTCGGCCGGCAGGGCTGCAATCGGGACATCGCGTTCTTCAAGACCGTCGCCCTCGCGGCCGGCACCAACCTCGTGCGGCGAGAACTCGGCCTGCCCACGTCGGCGATTCCCGCCTGCGACCCCGCGCTGCAGACCGACATCGTGCCGCGGACGGCGACGCCGTGAGCGAGGCGACCCGCTCCGCATGAGTTCCTCCGCTCGCCTTCGCCACGCGATCCTCGATCGCCGCGTCGCCCTCGGCGATGCGCCGACGCCGGTGCGCCACGCCGGTTCCATCCGCCGCAACCTCTGGATCAAGGACGAGGGCGGAATCCACTCGGAGTACGGCGGCAACAAGGTCCGCAAGCTCGAGTTCCTGCTTCACGGCGCGCACGAACGGGTGGTCACGATGGGGGCCGCGGGAAGCCATCACGTGCTCGCGACGGCGGTGCACGCCTCGCGGCTCGGCCATCGCGTCGACGCGATGGCGTTTCCTCGTCCCGAGACCTCGCATGCACGGGACGTGCTGCGGGCCGCGACCGCCCGCGCCACGCTGCACGTCGCGAGGGATCACGATCAAGCGATGCAGGGCTTCGAGCGGCTCGCCGCGGGAGCGACCTCCTTTCCCGCGGGCGGCTCGAGCGCGGTGGGCACGCTCGGCTGGGTGCGCGCCGGTCTCGAGCTCGCCGAGCAGGTCTCGCGGCGCGAACTCCCGGAGCCTCGGCGGGTCTTCTGCCCGCTCGGCACCGCCGGCACGGTGCTCGGTGCCGCGATCGGGATGCGACTCGGCGGCCTGCGGACCCGCGTGGTGGCGGTGCGGGTCGTTCCCGCGGAGTGGCTGACCCGCGAGAAGATCGCGGCGCTCGCGAGCGAGGTGCTCGATCTGCTCGGATCGAAGGGCGTCTCCGCGGCCGATCTCGCCGTCGACTTCGACGACGATCGCCTGGGTGCCGGCTACGGCGAACCGACCGCGGAGGGCCTCGCCGCGATCGCCCAGGGGGCGGTGGCGGGGCTCCATCTCGAGCCGACCTACACCGGCAAGGCGCTGGCCGCCGCGCTGGCCGCCGCGGACCACGAGGGACCGGATCTCTACTGGCAGACCCATTCGACGGTGCCGCTGGCGCCGCTGCTCGCCGAGGCGCCGCCGCTCTCGGCGGAGCTCGAAGCCATGCTGGTGCCGATCGAGCGTGATCGGATCGCCGCAGAGAGCCATCGGTGATTCGGGTCGGCGTGGCGTCGAGCCTTCGAGAGCGATGATGAAGGCGCGGTTC
>JBMSXH010000025.1:0-12674 GCA_049425445.1 Phycisphaerales bacterium
GCGGCGCCCTGCAGCGCCGCCGCGGAATCGTGGGCCTTCAAAGCCGCCGAGCGAGTCGGCGGCGACGTCGTTCAGGAGCCGCTCGTCGGAGGGACGAGCGACGCGGCGAGGTTCTGATACTGCTGGGCCACGTTCTTGAGCATCGGCTCGATGTTGCGGATCTGGTCGGACTGCCCTTGCATCTGCGGGCCGGCGGCCTCGACGCCGCCGAGGTTGAGGTTGTTGGCGAGGTAGGTCTGGAACGAGGCGGCGTCGGAGACGAGTGCCTCGACCTGCGCCTTCATCGCCGCGTACGCCTCGGCGAGGGACTTCTGGCTCGCCTGCAGGCCCGCGATCTGGTCGGCGTCGGTCTGGCGCAGCGACTCGACGGTGATGGTGGCGTTGTCGGCGTTTCGCCTCTTGAAGTAGGCGTCGACCTCCTTGGCGTTGGACTTTGCGGCCTGGTCCATCTTCTTGACCGCCGAGGTCAGGTTGCCGTTGAGGCTCCGATACTGCTCAAAGAGCCTCGAGATGCTTCCAACCTCCTCGCGACTCTGGACGGTGGCCAGCAGTTCGAGGTTCCCCGCGATCTTCGCGAGCGAATCCTCGACGCGAGTGATGGAGCGGCCCATCTCCGCGAAGCTCTGCGACATGCTGCTGGACGCCTGCACGCCCGGGGCCTGGCAGGCGGTGACCACTCCAACGAGGGTGACGAGCGAAAACGCAAGCACGAGCGAACGGAACATGGGATTCCTCCGAAGGTGTTTCGAGCGGGCGAGAAGGCGAGGAAGGATACCGAAACCGGTCCATGCCAAGTCGGAGAAGGGTTGGTCGCGGGCGCATGGGGAGAATCACCCCCGGGGGCGTGTGGATGCGGGATCGGAACTCGGATCGGATTCAGGTGGCTGATCCGGTCCCGATTCGCGCCCGGATGAATCTCGCCGTGGCGGGTTCGATCCATAGGTCGACGCCATCCCACCAATAGAAGGCGGCTTGACCGAATCGACAGGCGAGTTCGACCGCCATCTCGTGTGGGCACGCGATCGCGAATCCATCCTCCCGATGCGTTCCATCCGCGCTCGAACCCGCGCATGGAACGGCACGCAGTCCTCGCTCCAGCAGCTCGGTTCGGAGGCGCGCGTGACGAGCGAGGTTCTCGTCGCGATCGAGCCGGTGGGGATAGGGATGAAACGCGGTGATCACCGCGAACGGTTCGACGAAGTCCATCGCGGCCAGGCTCGATGCGGCGTCGATTCGGAAGCGTCGCGCGGGAATCGACCAGCCGACCGGATCGCCGAAGTGCAGCACTGCCTCGAGATAGTGCGGCCAGTCGGCCGGCCGCGACCGCGGATCGCCCTGCGAACGCTCCATGCTGAAAGCGTAGCGACGCGTCGGCGTCGAACGGTCGCCCGCACCGATCAGGCGGCTCTGCGAACGGCGGCCGATCGCCAGCGGAGGCAGAGGGCGACCAGCGCCTTGGCGTCGATCGGCTTGCTCGCGTAGTCGTCGCAGCCGCACGCAAGGCACTTCTCGCGGTCGTTCGTGCTCGCGTGCGCGGTGAGGGCGATGATCGGCTTGCGGAATCCGAGCGCCCGCAACTGCCGAGTCGCCTCGTATCCGTCGAGCCCGGGCATCTGCATGTCCATCAGAACGAGGTCGCACGCGCGATCCATGCCCTCGCGGGCGAGCCGATCGACGGCCTGCTGTCCGTCCTCGCAGCAGACGACCTCGGTGCCTGCACGAGTCAGATGGAGCGAGAGCAGTCGCCGAGTGTCGGCGGCGTCCTCGACGAGCAGCACGCGGCAGCCTTCAAGTTCGCTGGTCGAACGCGTCGGCGAGGCGGCGGTGCGAACCGGCGAATCGGGTGTCGTGGTCCGCAGGTCGAGCGCATGCGTTCCCGATTCGGCCGTCGGCGCCGCGGCTCCCTCTCCCTCCATCAGATCGTCGAGCAGCGCCTCGAGGCCGCGACGCCTCGGGTGCTGCGTCGGTTTCGGCTCGCCCTCGAGCGACGCGATGCGCGAGGATGCAACCCGTCGATCGTTCGAGGCCGCAGCGCCGCTCTCTCGCGCGGATGTCGATGGATGCGTCGGATGAATCGCTTCGATCGTCGCGGACTTCTTCGGTGCGGCGGGCACGGGATGCGGGGCGGGCGTGTCGAGAAGCCGCGGGGCCGTGAACTGCGAGGCGCCCTCGAGCGGAAGGCTCAAGGTGAACACGCTGCCCTCGCCCGGCATCGACTTGCACTCGAGGTTGCCCCCGAGCAGCCGCGCGAGGCGTCGAGAGATCGCGAGTCCGAGCCCGCTTCCACCGTGGCGCCGCGTGCTGGTGGAGTCGGCCTGCGTGAACGGCTCGAACAGGCGATCGACCTGCTCCGAGCGGATGCCGATTCCAGAGTCGGCGACCTGGATGCAGAGCGAGCGGCCGCCCGCGCCTTCCTGCTCGAGGAAGGTGAGGACGATGCCGCCCTCCTCGGTGAACTTGATCGCGTTGCCGACGAGGTTGACGAGGATCTGCCGAACCCGCATCGCGTCGGTTCGCAGCCGGCGCGGCACGCCCGACTCGGCCCGGACCTCGATCGAGAGCCCCTTCGCATTCGCGCGGACCCGCATGAGGTCGACGACCTCGCGGACGAGCTCGGGCAGCGGGGTGTCGGCGATCTCGATCGGAAGCTTGCCGGAGTTGATCCGCTCCATGTCGAGAATGTCGTTGATGATGGCGAGCAGATGGTCGCCGTTGCGGCGGATCGTCCGCACATGCTCGAGTCGGGCGGCCGGATCGAGGGCCTCGTCCTCGAGCAGGTCCGCGTAGCCGAGGATGGCGGTCATCGGGGTGCGGATCTCGTGGCTGATGTTCGCCACGAACTGGCTCTTGGTCTCGTTCGCCTCCTCCGCGATCCGCTTGGCGTCCTGCAGGCCCTTGATGGCGGTCAACTCGCGGGTGACGTCTCGAGCGATGAAGAGGAACCCCGTCGTGCGGCCCGCGCCGTCCTTGAGGGCCGTCGCGGTGACCGATCCCTGGATCGATCCGCCGTCGCGGCATCGCAGGGTCCACTGGCGCTCGGTCGGCTCCTGCGCCTCGACGTCGGCGATCAGCACGTCGAAGCCCTGGAGTTGGCGGTTGGTCTCGCGATGGATCTGCTCCGCGCGACGACCGATCTCGGCCTCGAGGTGGAAGATCGTGGGACTGCTCCGTCCGACCACGTTCGACGGGTCGTATCCGAGCATCCAGGCGGCACCGGTGTTGAACTGCCGAATGGTTCCGTTCACGTCGGTCGAGATGACCGCGACCCGGGTGGCGGCCGCGAGGATCTGCTCCAGTTCGCGCTTGCTCTCGGCGACCGCCTGCTCCCGCATGTCCCGCTTGCGGATCTGGAAGACGATGCTGCCGACGACGATCGCGAGGATGACGCCGGCACCCACCACGATCGGATGGAGCAGATCGCTCGTCACGGTGCGGGCACCGAGCATGAGATCGCCCGCGGCGAACGCGACGCAGCCGATCGCGGCGAAGCCGAAGACCACGAGCACCTGATTGTGGGTCGGCAACTGCGACCACCACGAGCCTCGTGCGGAGGAAGGCGTCGGCGTCGCGATCATGATTCGGGATTCGACGATCGGTCGAGGTGCGGCGTGGCGGGATCGTGGCGGCATCGGGCGCGAGGCTCCTTCCCGGCGGCGTCTCCTGCCGCAGCACGACGGCGGATGCCACCGCACCGCGACCGAACGAAGTTCTCGGTCCGGATCACGGCCCGCTTGAGGGGATGTTTCGGGAAGGAGGAAGGTCGGCCCGACCGCCAATCGGACCCTCGGGCGAGACGGCACGATCTCCCGACACGGGGAGCGAGTCGAGCCGCGGCCGGGAAGGGCTCGAGGACAGCGCTGGAGGCCGCCTGCGAGCACGCCCCCGCTCGGTTCACAGGCGCAGGTGTCGCGGCGTGACCAGCTTGCCGACGAGTCCCGTCCAGCCGGTCTGGTGGTTCGCGCCGCAGCCGCGTCCGCTGTCGCCGTGGAAGTACTCGTAGAAGTGGATCAGGTCGCGGAAGTTCGGGTCGGTGCGGAAGCGGGGGTCGCCGCCATGGATCGGACGATCCCCCGCGGCGTTCGGCAGGAAGAGCGAGCACAGCCGTCTCGAGAGATCGTCGGAGATCTCGAGCAGCGTCGCGTTCTTCCCGCTGCCGGTCGGAGCCTCGACGAGGAAGTCGTCCCCGTAGTACTCGTGGAAGCGGACGAGGCTCTCGATGAGCAGATAGTTGAGCGGGAACCACACCGGCCCTCGCCAGTTCGAGTTGCCCCCGAACTCCTCCCCTTCGCTTTCGCCCGGCCAGTACCGCACGGCGTAGGTGCGTCCATCGACCTGCAGTTCGTACGGATGCTCGAGAAGCGTTCGAGAGAGCGACCGAATGCCGTGCGGCGAGAGGAACTGCGCCGGGTCCAGCGCCCGCCGCAGCAGGCACTTCATGCGGTGTCCACGCAGGAGCGACAGGAGACGCCGCTCGCCCTTGCCCTTGACCGGCCAGCGCGAGACGAGATTCCCCAGATCGGGGCGGTGCTCGAAGATCCAGTCCACCCGGTCGCGGAAGGTCGGAAGGCGGTCGAGCATCTCCGGCTCGAGGACCTCGACGGCGAAGAGCGGCGTCAGTCCGACGATCGACGGGCAACGCAACGGTCCGCGCATGCCGTTGGGAAGTTCCAGGTAGTCGTAGTAGAACTCGTCCTGCTCGTCCCAGAGTCCGCCCTTCGAGCCGCCGAACGCGGTCATCGCCTCGGCGATCTGAAGGAAGTGCTCGAAGAACTTCCCCGCGAGATCCTGATAGACCGGGTCGTGCAGCGCGAGCTCGAGCGACATGCGCATCATGGTCAGCGAGAACATCGCCATCCACGCGGTGCCGTCGGCCTGCATCAGCTTGCCTCCGGTCGGAAGCGGGCGGCTCCGATCGAAGATGCCGACGTTGTCGAGCCCGAGGAAGCCGCCTTCGAAGACGTTGTTGCCGTCCTCGTCCTTGCGGTTCACCCACCAGGTGAAGTGCAGCATCATCCGGTGGAAGACCTGCTTGAGGTACTCGAGATCGCCCTGGCCGAAGATCCGCTGGTCGATCTGGTAGACCCGCCACGCGGCCCATGCCATGACCGGTGGATTCGCATCGCTGAAGGCCCACTCGTACGCAGGCACCTCGCCGGTGGGATGCATGGCGCGATCGTGCAGCAGGCGCTTCAGCTGCTTCTTCGCGAAGGAGGGATCGATTCCCGCGAACGCCACGCAGTGGAAGGAGAGATCCCACGAGGCGAACCACGGATACTCCCACTTGTCCGGGATCGACAGCACGTACTCGGTCGAGAAGTTGCGCCAGTGGCGGTTGCGCCCGCGCTCCCGCTGCGGCGGCGGGGGGGGCTGCGTGGGATCGCCGTCGAGCCACCGCGACACGTCGAGGTTGTAGTACTGCCGGGTCCAGATCAGCCCGGCGAACGCCTGCCGCTGGACCTTCCGCAACTCCGGCTCGTCGACGCGATTCCGGAAGAGCCCGAAGAAGTCGTCGCACTCCGAGCGTCGCTGTTCCACGACGGCATCGAAGTCGAGGAACGGCTTGCGAGGCGGCTTCGCGGCAAGCCGCACCCGGACGATCGCCTCGCCGCCGGGCGGAATGGCCTCCCGCCGGACCATCGCGACCTTCGTGCCCGAACCGGAGGTCCGCGCGGCGCCGGCCTTGCCCTCGACGATCGCGTCGTTGATGCCGTCCTTGAAGAGGCGGTCCCGCCGATCCTCTCCGTAGAGCCGCTCCACGTTGGTCTCGTTCTCGCAGAGAAGCGGCTGCGGATCGCCGTCGCACGACAAGGTGTACTGGCCGAGCACGTCGTGGTCGGCGACGAACGCCTTGCCGCCGGAAAGGGCGATGCGCGGGTGGTGCGGGTTCCGCTCCCACGTCCAGGTGTTCCGGAAGAAGAGCTGCGGAACGATCCAGAGGTCCGCCGGATCCGGCCCGCGGTTGACCGCGCGGATGCGGAGCAGGAGATCGTCGGTCGCGGCCTTGGCCCACTCGATCTCGATGTCGAAGTAGCGATCGTCGTCGAAGACGCCGGTGTCGAGGATCTCGAACTCCGGCTCCTGCCGCGAGCGTGCGCGATTCACCTTCACGAGCTCGTCGTAGGGGAAGGCCCGCTGCGGATACTTGTAGAGCATCTTGAGATACGACATCGACGGCGTGGCGTCGAGGTACCAGTGAAGCTCCTTGATGTCCTCCCCGTGGTTCCCTTCCCCGTTGGCGAGGCCGAAGAACCGCTCCTTCAGGATCGGATCCTGCCCGTTCCAGAACGCCACGGTCAGGCAGAGGCGCTGGCTGAAGTCGGAGAAGCCCGCGATTCCATCCTCGCCCCATCGATACGCGCGGCTCCGCGCGTGGTCGTGCGGCAGGTAGTTCCACGCATCGCCTTCGGCGGAGTAGTCCTCCCGCACCGTGCCCCACTGCCGTTCGGCGACGTAGGGGCCCCAGAGCCGCCACGGCCGCGTGTCCACGCGGTCGTCGAGCATGCGATCGATCTCGGCGCTCAGGCCACGCTCGACGAGCGGCGCCGAGCGAGGAGCCGTGTCGCCCACGCCTTGTCGTGACGTCTTGCCGCGAGGCGAGGTCGTCGATCCCGACGACCGCTTCGGCTTGGAGGCGGTCGATCCCTTCCCTCGGGCTGATCGCGAAGCGGGCGACTTCGAACCCGCCGCGCGCGATGACCCCGAGCCGGTGGCGGCGGCCTTGGCCGCCTTCTTGCGCTTCGCCATGTCGCGGAAGATACGGGATCGCTCGAGTCGAAACGCCGACGCGGACCGCGAATCAGCGGCGAGTCGATCGGGCCGATCGCCCTCGGGATGCGGCGCCGACGGTTCGCTTCTTCTTCGCGCTCGAGGTCGAGGCCTTCTTCGCCTTCTGCTTCGACGCGGGAAGAGGACGCGATCGCCGGCGGTTCGATGCGCCGCCGGCCCCCGCCTGGATGCGGCTCCACAGATCGAGCGTCGAGGCGACCGACCACGCCTGCGCGATGCATCCGCCGGGCTCGTGAGGCGCGTCGCCGTCGACGACCTCGCTGATCGACCCGAGACCGGCGTCCTTGAGATGCTCGAGGAACGGACGAAGCGCCGAAAGCACGAACTCGTCGTCGCCGTGGATCGCGTGGTGCGCCGAGAGCAGGGGCCCCATGAGCCACGGCCACGCGGTGCCCTGGTGGTAGGCGGCATCGCGGCTTCGCTGGCTGCCGCGATAGGTCCCGATGTACTCGCGATCGCCCGGATCGAGCGTGCGGACGCCGAGCGAGGTCCAGAGCCGATCGAGCCCGATCGCGACGATGCGCTGGCGGCGCTCGGTCGACATCGGGCAGTGATGCAGGCTGGCGGCGATCAACTGGTTCGGGCGGATCGAGGGATCGTTGCCGTCCGGGCCGTCGAGCAGGTCGAAGCAGCACCCGGTCTCGGGATTCCAGAATCGATCGAAGGAGGTCGCGACCGCTCCCGCCTGCTGCTCGTATTCGCGGCCATCCTTGCGAAGTCGCTTGGCGAACCCGGCCATGGATCGCAGGGCGGAGTACCAGAGCGCATTCACCTCGACGGGCTTGCCCATGCGCGGCGTGACCACCCAGTCGCCGATCTTGGCGTCCATCCAGGTCAGTTGCACGCCAGGCTCGCCGGCCTTCACGAGTCCATCGACCGGGTCGACGCCGATGCCGTGCATCGTGCCCTTCCGGTAGTGCTCGATGATGGACTGCAGGCTCGGCCAGAGCGATCGCAGCGTCTCGAGATCGTCGGTCGCCTCGACGTGCCGACGGACCGCCTCGATGTAGAGCAGCGACGCGTCGACGCTGTTGAACTCGGGCTCCGTTCCTTCGTCGGGAAAGCGGTTCGGCAGCAGGCCGTCCTGCAGGTGCCGCGCGAAGGTCGCGAGGATCGGCGCCGCATCCTCGCTTCGCCCGGCGGCGTGACAGAGACCCGGCAGGCTGAGCATGGTGTCCCGGCCCCAGTCGGAGAACCACGGATAGCCCGCGATCACCGAGGCGCCGTTGGCATCGCCTTGCGAAGCATCGCGTCGAACCATGAACTGATCCGCCGCGAGAAAGAGGTGACGCATCGGTGCCGGCGCAGCCTCGGCGCCGGCCCGGCGCAGGATCGACGCCTGCCGGGACAGTTCGGCCGCGAGCATCGCGTCGCCGTCGAGTCGGTTGCCGCCGGCGAAGGGTTCGGTCGACGCGCCGACCGAGGCGCTCTCGCCCGGCTCGATCCGCAGGACCAGATCGGCGGCATGGAGGTTGTTGTCGAGATGGTCGTATCCGCGCGACCATTCGACCGGCAGCAGGAAGTTCTCGAACCACTCGCCCTTCGGCTCGGCGACGCACCGCTCGCCCGCGAGATGCAGGTCGAGGCCCGCGAGATCGCCCACCGCCGAGAGCGAGACGGCCACCCCGTCGCCTTCGCCCGCCACCTGCGCGGTGAACCCGCTGGCCGACGTGAGTTGATGGTGTCCGCGGTGGTTGACGAGGGCCTTGAGGCGAAGGCTGATCGGTCGCGGTCCGCGAAGCAGCTCGTATCGGACGACCGTCGTGTTGCGGCCGTGGACCATGAAGATCTGCTTGCGGATGCGGAAGGGGCCGACGGCCCAGGTCCAGGTGGGGATCGATCCGATCAGGCGGAACCGCTCGAGGTGGATGAATCCGTCGGGCTCGAGGACGCCGCCTTGCCAGAGGTTGGCCGCGAGCGGAATCGACGCTTCGCCGGTCTCGAGCGTCTCGTCGAGCTTGGCCAGCAGCAGGCGTCGCTCGGTGGGCGGCCGGGTCGCGGCGACGAGCAGGCCGTGGTAGCGCCGGGTGAGCAGTCCGCCGACGGTGCCGGAGGCGTAGCCGCCGAGACCGTTGGTCACGAGCCACTCGCGTCGCGTGTTCTCGCTCTGCCGGCAGCAGAGATCGCGTCCGAAGTCGATGAAGTCCGCGGGCAGCAGATCCGCGTCGGCGGACAGGGTTCTCTTGGAGGGCATGCCCGGAGTATCGACCCGATCCGCGGCGGGCGTGCAGCGGCGATCGCCTCGTTCAGGTTCCGGCGGGCTTGTCGCGATCGCCCCGGCGCCGCTTGAGCTCGGCGTCGATGAAGGCGTCGAGATCGCCATCGAGCACGGTCTGCGGGTTGCCCGTCTCGTGTCCGGTGCGATGATCCTTCACGCGGTTGTCGTAGATGACGTAGCTGCGGATCTGCGTGCCCCAGCCGCGGTCGACCTTGCCGCCGGTCGCGGCGTCGAGTTCCGCCTGCCGACGCTCCTCCTCGAGCTGCTCGAGCTTCGCCTGGAGCACCTGCAGGGCCTGCCGACGGTTCTGAGGCTGATCGCGATAGGTCGAGGCCACGACCATGATGCCGGTGGGCTTGTGGACCACCCGCACCGCGCTGGCAACCTTGTTCACGTTCTGGCCGCCGGGGCCCGAGGCCCGCACGAAGGGGGTGATTTCGAGATCCCGCTCGGGAATCTCGAGGTCCTTCTCCTCGAACTCGGGGGTCACGTCGACGGTCGCGAAGCTCGTCTGCCGCTTGCCCTGGGCGTTGAACGGACTCACTCGGGCGAGGCGATGCGTTCCCCGCTCGCAGCTCATGATCCCGTAGGCGAAGGGGCCCGAGATGTGGTACGCGACCTCGCTGATGCCGGTCTCGGTGCCCTCGACGCGGTGGACCTCCTCGATCTTGAAGCCGCGGTGCTCCCAGAAGTAGAGGTACATCCGCTCCAGCATCGCCGCCCAGTCGTCGGCTTCGGTGCCGCCGTCGCCGGCCTGGATGGTCACGAAGCAGTTGCGGTGGTCGTGCGGCGCCGAGAGCAGGGACTGCATCTCGACCTTCTCCATCGCCCCTTGCAGGCGAAAGAGCGACTCGTCCGCCTCGACGAGCAGATCGCCGTCGCCGGACTCCTTCGCGAGTTCGAGCGCCGTTCGGGCGTCGTCGAACTCGACCATGACCGCCTCGAGCGGATCGACCTGGGCCTTGAGGGTCTTGAAGGCGTCGATGGTCTTGCGGGCGGCGTCCGGGCGATCCCAGAAGCCCGGCTCGTTCATCTGGGACTCGACGCGGTCCCGTTCCTCTCGTTTGCGATCCCAGTCAAAGAGAGTCGCGGATGGTCAAGATCCGCGCCTTGAGGTCTTCCACGATCACGGCGTGCGATTCGAAGTGCATCCCGGCAGTCTACGCGGAAGCGGCATCGGTATCCTGACGCCCCATGTACATCGCCGAACGTGTGGCGAAGTTGGCGGAGTCCTCGACGCTCGCGGCGACGGCGCGGGGCAAGGCGCTCGCCGCCAAGGGGTTCCCCGTCCTCTCGCTGAGTGCCGGCGAGCCGGACTTCCCCACCCCCCAAAACATCGTCGAGGCGGCGATCGACGGACTTCGTCGGGGCCTCACGAAGTACGCGCCGACCGCCGGCACGACCGAGGCCCGCGAGGCGGTCGCTCGAAAGTTGCGAGCGGAGAACGGGATCGACTGCCAGGCGGGTGGCACGACCATCACCGTCGGCGCGAAGCACGCGATCTTCCTGGCCCTGCAGACCCTCGTCGAGCCGGGAGACGAGGTGCTGCTGCCGGTTCCGGCGTGGGTGAGCTACGCCTCGATCATCGAACTCGCGGGAGGACGGGTGGTCGAGGTGCCGGCGCGAGCCGACCGTGGCTATCTCGTCGCCGCAGAGGATCTCGAGCGGGCGATCACGCCGAGGACGCGGGCCATCGTCTTCAACAGCCCCATCAATCCGACCGGCACGATGTACTCGCCGGCCTCGATCCGCGAGATCGCGTCGATGCTCGGCCGCCATCCGAGGATCTCGATCGTCGCCGACGAGATCTACGAGAAGCTCGTCTATCCCGAGATCGATCCGGCCGCGAAGTTCCTCTCGATCGGCTCGTGTCCGGAGGTCGCCGAACGCACGATCACCGTGAACGGCATGAGCAAGGCCTTCGCGATGACCGGCTGGCGGATCGGCTACGCGGCAGGCGTGGGCGAGGGCGCGAAGGCGGTTCAGGAGATGATCAAGCTGCAGGGGCAGATGACCAACGGCATCCCCACCTTCTGCATGCCCGCGATCGTCGAGGCGCTCTCGAACTCCGCGGAGTCGATCGAGTCGATGCGGCGGGCGTTCGCGGGACGGGCGAGCATCGTCGCCGACCGGCTTGCGGCCATGCCCGCCCTCGCGGCGCCGACGCCGACGAGCGCGTTCTACGCCTTCATCGATCTTGGGCGGGTGCTCGGTCGATCGTCGCCATCGGGCAAGCGGATCGAGAGTCCCAGCGCGTTCTGCGAGGCGCTCCTGGAGGAGTCGTACGTCGCGGCGGTCCCGGGCGAGGACTTCGGCGGGCCTGGACGCACCGCGTTCCGCATCAGCTTTGCGTGCGGTGAACAGGACCTCCGCGAGGCGCTCGATCGGCTCGCGTCGTTCGTCGAGAAGATGCGCTAGGCGATCGCGACGCGGTCAGGTCGCGCCGACCGTCACGCCGATCGGCTGCGGCCGCGGAGCGTAGTTGGGCTGCAGGGCGATTTGAAGCGGAAGCCGCTTGCCGTCGGGGTCCCGCGGGATGTTGTCGTTGTCGATGATCCGCTGGATCGCCATGATCCCCTCGATCAGCATCTCCGGGCGCGGCGGGCAACCCGGGACGTACACGTCGACGGGGATGAACTGATCGACTCCCTGCACGACCGCGTAGGTGTCGAAGACGCCGCCCGTCGAGGCGCACGCGCCCATCGAGATCACCCACTTCGGCTCGGTCATCTGCTGGTAGATGCGTTGAAGGACCGGCAGCGTCTTCACCGAGACGCGACCGGCGACGATCAGCAGGTCGGACTGCCGCGGGCTGAACCGCATGACCTCCGCGCCGAAGCGGGAGAGGTCGAAGCGGCTGCAGGCGGTCGCCATCAACTCGATGCCGCAGCACGCGGTGGCGAAGGGCATCGGCCACACGCTCGATCGGCGAGCCCAGTTGATCACCCGGTTGAGCTGGGTGGTCAGGATGCTGTCGACGGGCAGGGCGGATTCGATCCCCATTCGAGCTTCTCCGGCGTGGCGAGGCTGGCAGTGTAGGCGGTGGCGGGGTCGGTTCGGAGCGACGGTTGGAAGGATTCGTCGACGCTCAGGGATCCTCCACCGGTCGGACGGTGCGGGTCTCGAAGAGGCCCTTCACCACGTTGTCCTCGCCCGGCTTGAGATTCGGCTCGTAGACCTTGCCGTCGTAGCTCGACGCGTCGCCCTTGACGCCCACCACGCGGCGATAGCAGCCCGCCAGCGTGGTCGAGGCGACGACCGCTGCAAGAAGGCCGAAGGCGAGGATGCTGGAGGACGGGCGACGCCGGTGTCGAGAACCGGCCGACAAGTGGGTGCGCATGGCGGGGCGTCGGAATGAGGCGGGCGAGGAGTCCCTGCCCGGGTCGCCGCATCCATCGCCGCGCGGGTGCGGCTCAGGAATGCGGAGCGTAGCGCCGAAACAGGGCGTGATCTGGCTCGAGGATTGTAAAGAGCCGGTCGAGCCTCATGGTGCGGATCACGTTGCGGAGGTGCGGCGAGAGTCCGACAAGCACCATCTGCCCTCCGACCGCCTCGCAGCGGCATCGCAAGTCGAGGCAGGTTCCAAGCCCAACGCTCGAGATCGCCGCGACGGCCGAAAGGTCGAGCACGATCCGGGACGGCCTCGAGGTCGGTCCCTCGATCGCCCGCC
>JBMSXH010000026.1:0-12627 GCA_049425445.1 Phycisphaerales bacterium
GCAGGATGATGGTCACCGGCCCGTCGTTCACGAGCGAGACCTTCATCTCGGTCCGG
Organism: Phycisphaerales bacterium; assembly: GCA_049425445.1. Taxonomy (GTDB): domain Bacteria; phylum Planctomycetota; class Phycisphaerae; order Phycisphaerales; family SM1A02; genus VGXO01. The sequence continues at coordinate 57 of JBMSXH010000026.1, forward strand.
AATCGCCCGGTCTCGACCCGAAGGCCGTGCGAGGCTCGAAGCACGTCCGCCACCGCTTCCACAAGCGGTTCCGCGGTCTCCGGCGCCGCGGCCTCGATGAAGCTCGGACGGTTTCCGCCCGAGCAGTCGCCGCACAGGGTGAATTGACTGACCAGCAGCACCGCGCCGCCATGCTGCGACAGGTCTCGGTTCATGCGGCCCTCGTCGTCCTCGAAGATCCGCAGCCTGGCGATCTTCCGCGCCATCCACTCGGCTTCGCTGGGGCCATCGCCGCGTTCGACGCCGAGCAGGACGGCGAGTCCGCCCTGGATTCGTCCCGCAAGCCGCCACGGCGTGGCATCGCCGTCGGCACGGAAGTGGACGTCCGCTTCGAGCACCCGCTGGACGACCGCGATCATCGCATCGGCCTCAGGCGAGCAGGCCGATCGCCGCGCAGCTGACGAGCGCGAAGCCCTGTTCGTCGGAGGCCTGTCGATAGTCGATCAGTTCGCTCTTCGCCGGCTTCGCGAGACGCTTCACCGCCGCCATGTTGCCGACCGAACACCAGCGGGTGGGGTTGCGGTTCCACTCGATCGTCTCCAGGAACTCCGACGGGTCGGCGTCGAGGTAGCGCTTGAGCATCTCTCGATCGTGGGTCTCGACCTGCGTCCGCCGGGCCGCGTCGACCGGGCGAGGCTCGCCGAACTGCGGTCCGACGTGGCTCAGATCGCTCGAGGCGATGAAGAAGGTGCGGCCGCCCGCCGCCTCAAGCTCCTCGGACAGCACGTCGAGGAACTCGTCGGTCCCGATTCGCTTGCCGTCGTCTTCGATCAGCGGCACCAGCGGGTCGGGCACGAGCGCTGCGACCACGGGCACCGCGCCGAACACCTGCTGGATCCACGGCAGATGCAGTTGGATCGAATGCTCTCCAAGGTGGTCGAGCTGATCCGCCGTGGCGCGTTCGCCGAGCCTCGACGCGAGGCGTTCCTGCAGCGCCCGGTCGGTATCGACCGGCCCCATCGGAGAATCGAAGCCCCACGAGGTGAGCACCACGCCGTCACCGATGCCGAAGTGGTTCGTCCCGAGGATCACCACTCGATCGGGCGCCGAGGCGCCCACCAGTCCCCGATAGGCCGACGCGTACACCGGCCATCCACGTCCATAGTCGAGGTGTGGTGCCACGATCCCGAGGATCTCCGCGCCCAACTCGGGATCCTCGGTCTCCTCGAGCCACGAGGCGATCTGGGTCCTGCAGGCCTCTTGGTCCTGACCGAGGCTGTAGGCGGCGCCCTTGGGCAGTCGGCCTGCCTGCTCGAGTCGGCCCCGAAGCTCGGACTCCAGTCGCGACGCCGTCGGGCCCCAAAGGAGCCCGATCTCGTCAAGCGCCTTGACGAGAGGCAGCAGTTGCTCGGAGGTGGCTCCGACGCTCCCGGCGATCTCGTCGAGGCTCTTGTCGCCCTGAAACCGCTGGAGCAGGCCCAGCGCTTCGGGCGAGATGTTCATCGACCGTTCCGAGAGCCTCAGGGGGTCCTGAAGCACCACTGCGGTCTTCTCGCCCTGCTTGACTCCGATGGGGATGAACCGGCGGATGTGGGGCCGGGAGAGGTGTTCTGGAAGTTCGGATGGGTCCATGGGGGCGGAGTGTAGGAGGCGGCGAGAAGTGCCGATGACCCCTCCGAGGCGCCGGCCGATCGAGGCGGTCGGTACCCGAGGCGTCGCGATGGCTGCAATGGGCCGTTCGCCGTCCTTGGCGACGTTCTCCGAGAGGAGTACGCTTGCCGGTCCTTCCCGTCGCCGGCGGCATCCCGTTCGGCGACCGATGCGTAGTTCCTGCCCGCGGCGGGGCGGTCCGTCGCCCTCAGCCTGGACGCGTCCCGTCTCGAGCCCGTGGTGGGCCCGACCTTGGAGTCCTTTCGATGAACGCCATCGACCGATCCTTCCGAACCCTGACTTCGTCGCTCACCGCGACGGCCGCCGGCGCCTTCGTCTTCTTCAGCCTCGGCTGTGGCGACGGCGGCAGCGGAGTTGCGCCGACGGCCAGCGAGACGGCTTCGACCGCAGCCACCGCGCCGGCCGCGCCGACTCCGGCACCTCAGTTGAGCGGTGTCGATGGTTCGGCCGCGAGTGAGGCCGCAGCGCCGACGAAGCCGGTCGCCCCTGATCTTCGGACCGACAGCAGTCAGCCTGCACCGGAGAAGGGCGGGTCTGCGGCGGCGGAACTCACCGCTTCCCGTCCGACCGATCGAACCGCCGCCGCGACTCCGGCTGCGCAGGCCGCCGATGCTCGGAAGCCTGGCCCCGCGTTCCGCTTCGAGCCCGCGGTGCTCGACATGGGCGAGATGATGCCAGACGTGCCCAAGACCATGGCGATCCGGCTCGTGAATGTGACCGAGGAGCCGGTCAAGGTGAACCGAGCGGTTCCGAGTTGCGGCTGCACCACGCTCGGTGCCCCCAAGGATCCGATCGCGCCCGGCGAGTTCGCCGACATCGAGATCACGCTGAAGCCTGGCGTCGCGACCGGCGTGAAGTTGTCCAAGAAGGTGACCTTCGACATCGACGGCTACGCGCCGCAGGTGCTGACCGTCGAGGGCAACGTCGCCGAGTACGTCGCCGTGACGCCGAAGATCCTGTCGGCCCCGCCGAGCCCGGAGGAGGCCTCGGCCTCGGAGAGCGGTCGAGTCTCGCTCGCCTCCACGGACGGGGTCGCGTTCATCGTGACCGGCGTGAACCCGTCGGTGGTCGATGCACTGCCCACCCCCTCCGCGGCCGAGCACGAACTGGTCATCGACTGGGCCAAGTGGGAGGACGCGAAGCGTCCAGTCCGCGTCACCTTCACCACCGACCATCCCAAGGCACCGACCGTGGCGGTGACCATCCGCCGTCCGGCCCGAACCCCGGGCACGCCAGCGGCTCCCGACGCGCCGGGCGTCGATCGACCTGCGCCCGCACCGACCGGCTCGGCCGCGCTCGTGGCGGCGGCTCGAAGCGGCGATGTGGCTCGGATCGCGATGGAGATCGCCAACGGCACCGACGTGAATCGTGTCGATCCGGCCACGAGCCGCACCGCGCTGCACTGGGCCGCCCAGGAGGGCCAGGTTGCGGCGATCAAGGCCTTGCTCGAGGCGAAGGCCGATCTCGCGGCGATCGACCGGGTCGGCATGAGCCCGCTCGCGATCGCCGCCAAGGGCGGTCACGCCGACGCCGTCACCGTCCTGCTCGACGCAGGCGGTTCAGTCAACATGCGTGACGCCGCGGGCGGCAGTCCGCTCCTCTGGGCGTCTGGACTTGGCAACTCTCCGACCGTCGAGGTGCTGATCGCACGCGGCGCCGAGGTCAACATCGCCGACGTCAACGGTCTGACGCCGCTCCTCTGGGCGACCAGCATCGGGCGCGACCCGCGAACCGTCGAACTGCTGCTCGCGGCCGGCGCGGATGCGGAGCAGGCCGACCGTCTCAGCGGCGACACCCCGGCCATCCGCGCCGCCAAGAACACCAACCCCGAGGTGCTCGGCTTCCTGATCGCCAAGGGGGTCGACCTTTCGAAGGCGAATCTCAAGGGCGTCACGCCGGTCATGACCGCGGCCGGCTCCGGCGGCGTCGAGCAGGTTCGGATGCTGCTCGAGGCGAATGCCGATCTCACGATCAAGGACAGTCGTGGCTGGACGGCGCTCGACTACGCCCTCAACCGCAGCGACGCCAGCCGCGAGGCCGTCGTCGCCATGGTTCAGGAGGCAGCGGGGGGCTGATCGGAGCCGACTCGCCGGATTCGACAGAATCCCGTTGCTTCTCTAACTTCCGGACATCGCCACCGCGACCAGACTGCCGCCGAGTTTCGGCGGCGGTCTGCTTTTTGGAGACGCCCAACTCCGCGGCGACGCGATCGCTCCGGTACCTTGCCGGATTCCGCCCTTCGGTCGCCGCGAGGACTCCGCGTGGCGTCGACTTCACGGAGCCCTCCGATGAGCACCGCCAGCGCGTATCTCGACCTCGTGACCCACTTCAAGCAGGCGAGCCTGCTGCAAGGGACCTCCGCGATCCTCTCCTGGGATCAGGAGACCATGATGCCCGCCGGCGGAGTCGAGTTTCGCGGCGAGCAACTCGCGCAGCTGGCGGGACTGGTGCACCGGCTGAAGTCCGAGCCTCGGCTCGGCGACCTGCTCGATCGGGCGGCCGAGGAGACCGGATCCGATCCGCTCTCGCCCGAAGCGGTGAATGTGCGCGAGTGGCGCCTCGATCGGGACCGCGCGATGAAGTTGCCCGAGTCGCTCGTGGAGGAACTCGCACGAGTTTCGAGCGTCGCGCAGCACGAGTGGGCCGAGGCTCGACGCGACAGCGACTTCGCGAAGTTCCGCCCGTGGCTCGAGAAGCTCCTCGAACTCAATCGTCGTCAGGCCGAGTGCCTCGGGTGGGACCGCGCTTCGGGTGAGCCGTGGGATGCCCTCGGCGATCTCTACGAGCCGGGACTCACGGCGAAGGAGATCGAGTCGATCTTCACTCCGTTGGGCGATCGCCTGAAGCGGCTGGTGGCCGAGATCGCCGACGCACCGCGGCGTCCGGACGACCGATTCGATCGACTCGAGTTGCCTGAGGCCCAGCAGGAGGCCTTCGTTCGATTCGTGGCCGAGTCGATCGGCTTCGACTTCACCCGTGGGCGGCTCGACCGATCGACGCATCCCTTCTGCGGCGGATCGCATCGAAACGATGTCCGGCTGACCACGCGATTCCGGAAGGACCTCACCCTCGACGCGCTCGGTTCGACGATGCACGAGTGCGGCCACGGGATCTACGAGCAAGGGCTCCCGGGCGAGCACCTGGGCACGCCGATGGGGGAGGCCGCATCGCTCTCGGTGCACGAGAGCCAGAGCCGCCTCTGGGAGAACCAGGTCGGCCGCAGTCGTCCCTTCTGGGAGTGGCTCTCGCCGAAGCTCGACGGATTCTTCGGTTCCGCCGTCGCGGGCCTCGATGCGGAGGCGATGTACGGCGCCGCCAATCGAGTGCAGCCCGGCTTCATCCGGGTCGAGGCCGACGAGGCCACCTACAACCTGCACATCATGATCCGATTCGACCTCGAACGCCGCATGCTCCGAGGCGATCTGGCGGTCGCGGATCTCCCCGCGGCGTGGAATGAACACTACCGCGAAGCGCTCGGACTCGAGGTCCCGGACGATCGACGCGGATGCCTGCAGGACGTCCACTGGTCGATGGGGGCGATGGGGTACTTCCCGACCTACACCCTCGGCACCATGCTCTCGGCGGTGCTCTTCGAGGCGGCCAACAAGGCGATCCCGGGACTGCCGGAGATGTTCGCGAAGGGCGAGTTCACCCCGCTGCGTCGCTGGCTCGTCGAGCATGTGCACGCCCACGGGCGGCGGCATCGATTCCGCGACCTCTGCCGCGTGGTGACTGGGCAGGAGCTCACCGCCGGGCCGCTGCTCGCGTACCTCGAGGGCAAGCTTCGACCGTTGCATGGGATCTGAGCTTCCAAGCCGTCGCGGCGCGAATTCGGCCGACAACGCTGAAAGTCGTCGGCACGCCGACTAGACTCCCGCCCCTTCGCCGCGGGCCCGCGGCTTCCGCACCCGCCGCGATCCCTTCCCCAATGCCGCTCCCGCTGCGCAACGTCGCCATCATCGCCCACGTCGACCACGGCAAGACCACCCTCGTCGACACGCTGCTTGCCCACTCCGGAACCGTCGTCGGCCTCGACAGCGGCGAGTGCCTGCTCGATTCGAATCCGCTCGAGCGAGAGCGGGGGATCACCATCCTCTCGAAGAACTGCGGCGTCGAACTCGTTCCAAAGAGCGGCCGCCACGCCGGCGAACGGATCAGGGTCAACATCATCGACACGCCCGGCCACGCCGACTTCGGTGGCGAAGTCGAGCGGGTGCTTCGAATGGCCGACGGAGCGCTGCTGCTCGTGGATGCGGCGGAAGGACCGATGCCGCAGACGCGGCACGTGCTCGCCAAGGCGCTCGAGCTCGGGCTGAAGCCGATCGTCGTCGTCAACAAGTGCGATCGTCCCGATGCTCGGGCCGACGCCGTCGTCAACGAGGTGTTCGATCTGCTCGTGGATCTCGGCGCCGACGAGGAGGCGCTCGACTTCTCGACCATCTACGCGTCCGGCCGTCAGGGCTGGGCTGGCCGATCGCTCGATCCTCGTCCGCAGGGCATCGAGGAGCTCGTCGAGGAGATCGCCGATCGCGTGCCGCCGCCGAAGGACGATCCGAACGCGCCGCTGGCCATGCTCGTGACCACGCTCGACGCGTCCGACTACACGGGTCGCATCGCGATCGGGCGGGTCTTCGCCGGCGTGCTGCGCGCCGGCCAGTCGCTCGGCATCTGCCACGCCGACGGATCGATCGAGCGAGCACGCCCGGTGAAGTTGCTTCGATTCCAGGGACTGGGGCGCATTCCGGTCGATGCGGTCGAGGCGGGGGACCTCTGCGCGGTCGAGGGCCTCGCCACCGCGGAGATCGGCGACACCCTCTGCGATCCCGAGCAGCCGCGCCCGCTGCCGCGGGTGTCGATCGACGAGCCCACGCTCGACATGATCTTCCGGATCAACGATTCGCCCTTTGCCGGCCGCGAGGGCAAGTACGTCACCAGCCGCCAACTTGGCGACCGGCTCCGACGGGAACTCGAGACGAACGTCGCGCTGCGGGTCGCGCCCGGCGACTCGACCGAGGAGTTCCGGGTCTCGGGGCGCGGCATGCTGCATCTCGGGGTGCTGCTCGAGACGATGCGGCGAGAGGGGTACGAACTCGCCGTCGGCAAGCCGGAGGTCATCGAGCGCGAGATCGACGGCGTTCGCTGCGAACCCTTCGAGCGCTTGAGCCTCGACACCACCAGCGAAGGCACCGGACCGGCGATGGAACTCCTTGGAAGCCGCGGCGCCGAAGTGCTTCGCATGGATCTTCGCGGCGATCGCATGCACCTCGAGGCGGAGATCCCGGCTCGCGGCCTGATCGGCCTTCGTACCCGGCTGCTCAACGCGACCGGCGGAGAGTCGGTGCTTCACCACAGCTTCAGCGGATGGCACCCGGTCCGCTCGCAAATCCGCCGCCGAAGCAACGGCGTGATGGTGGCGAACGAGCCCGGCACCGCCACGACCTACACGCTCCTGCAGCTCAGCGAACGCGGGGTGATGTTCGTGACTCCCGGCGACCCGATCTACCCCGGGCAGATCGTCGGCGAGAACAGCCGAGACACCGACATGACCGTGAACGTCGTCAAGGCCAAGGCCTTCTCGAACGTCCGCGAGACCTCGAAGGACGCGACCGTCGTCCTCAAGCAGCCTCGGAAGATCACCCTCGAGTCGGCCCTCGAGTACGTGGAGAGCGACGAGCTCGTCGAGATCACGCCCGCGGCGATCCGGCTGCGGAAGCGGCTCCTCTCCGAAAACGATCGCAAGCGGGCCGATCGAGCCGAGAAGTCAAGGGCGGCGGCAATCGGCTGACGATGGCGGCAAGACGCCGCGGAGCAGGGAGGCTTCGCGTGGAAGGAACTCGGGTTCTCAAGTTCGGCGGCACCTCGCTCGCGACGCCGGACCTGCTTCGCGCTGCGGCGGCTCGAGTGGCCGCGTTCCGTCGGACAGGAGTTCCCGTCGCCGTCGTCGTCTCGGCGATGGGGCATGCAACCGACGAACTGGTGACGCTCGCCACACAGGTCGCAGGGCCGCGACCAACGCCCAGAGAACTCGACGTGCTGCTCGCCACCGGAGAGCAGGCCTCCGCGGCCCTCATGGCGATGGCGTTGCGGAATCTCGCCGTCGATGCGGTCAGCGTGGTCGGATCGAGGATCGGCATCGTCGCCGACAGCCGTCATGGGCATGCCACGATTCGGCGGGTCGACGCCTCTGAAGTGCTGGCCACGCTCGATCGAGGCGGCGTCCCGGTCATCGCCGGCTTCCAGGCCGTGGATGCGCACGGCGACCTCGTCACGCTCGGACGAGGCGGTTCCGACACCACGGCGGTGGCGCTCGCCGCCGCCATTCGAGACCACGAACGTCCTGGGCAAGTCGCCCGCTGCGAGATCTTCACCGACGTCGACGGAATCCACGCCGCCGATCCGCGAGCCTTTCCCGCCGCCTCGCCCATCGAGACGATCTCCGCGTCGGCAATGCTGCAGCTCGCCCGGGCCGGCGCCCAGGTCATGCATTCGCCTGCCGTCGCCCTCGCGCTCGCGGCCAACGTCGAGATCACCGTCTCGCGAGCGCATCCCGGACCAGACCCCGGCCACGGAACCCGAATCGTCGCGTCCGTCACCGAGGAGTCCGGACCGGTCGCGGTCGGGGTGCTGGTCGATCGACACCGGATTCGACTCGACTCGCGGCAACCATTCGGCCGCGTGCTTGACGACACTCGGACCGAACTTGGACGGTGTGGCATCACCAGCCTGCTCGACCGATCGTCGGGCGGTCTGATCGTCGCCGCTCAGGACTCCGCGCAGGCGACGGAGCTCCTTCGAGGCCTCGCCGGCAACGCGACGATCCTGGTCGAGTCGGACTGGACCCTCGTCTCGCTCGTGGGACTCGAGTCTGAACGCTGCAGCGGGATCGACGTCGAGCCGCCGACGGGATGGTGGGACGGCACTCCAGCGACGGCATGGTGGCTCGTGCGATCCCCGGAGGCGTTCGCGTTCGGCCAGCGGCTGCTCGATGGGATTGCCGCCAACGCGTCGCCGCAGGGCGACCCCACTCAACGTAACGGGGATTATGAGACTCTGGATCGCGAAGAGGGGGCTCCCGCCGAGCCGGCGGCGGCCCGGGCGGACACAATCACTTCATGAGCCTTCGCTCGCCCGCCTCGACCCTGCCGCCTGCTTCCGACACGGGCTCGCCGGCCCTCGCCGCGCCCGTGCCGGCCATGCCCCTGTGCTCGGTCTTTCGCCGCTTCCTCAAGGCCCGAGGGCTCAAGTACACCGGCGAGCGCGCGGAGATCCTCGACAAGATCCTGGCGTTCCCCGGCCACTTCGAGGCCGAGGAGCTGATCGCTTCGATGCGCAGCGCGCGCCGCCGCGTCTCCAAGGCGACGGTGTATCGCACCATCAAGCTGCTTCAGGAGGCCGGCATCATCGCGCCGGCGCTCTTCGACGGGAAGCAATCGCACTATCAGTTGGCGCACGGACGCGAGCCGCGGGACTGGATGGTCTGTGTTCGCACCGGCCGCACCCTCGACTTCTCGGCGCCGGAACTGGCGGCGCTGCGAGATCGAATCTGCCGTGAACTCGGCTGGATCCCGGTCGGCCATCGATTCCAGATCTACGCCGAGAGCCCGATCGTCGCGGCCGAACCCGGTGATCACCCGAGCGGTTCCTCGTCGGGCTCGAGCGGGCGCGAGACGACGTAGCGCCCCGACAGCCATCGCTCGAGATCGGCGAGGCGACACCGCTGCGAACAGAACGGCCGATGCGACTCGTCGCGACGGAACCCGCCGCAGATCGGGCAGGCGGTCACGGCCTGGTCGAAGCTGCGAGCCTCGAAGAGCGTCGTCATCGCGTCGGCCAGCCTCGCTCGGGCCGCGTCGTCGCCGCGACGGTCGTGAACCTCGATCAGGCGCTGCGAGGCGATTCCCGTGCGGAGGCGCACTTCGAGCGCGCGATCGGGCACGAGTGGGCCGAGTCGCGCCGGCCACTCGATCGCGGCGAAGGTTCCCGGCTCCGCGATCATCTCCGCAAGATCGATGCCGGCAAGCGACGAAGGTCCTTCCACCCGATACGCGTCGACATGGAGCAGCGTGGTGGCATCGTCGCCATATCGCTGCGCGATGACGAAGCTCGGACTCGAGACCGAGGCCGGATCGAGCCCGAGGCCTTGCGCGAGGCCACGGACGAAGCAGGTCTTGCCCGCTCCGAGATCCCCGGTGAGCAGCACGACGTCTCCCTCGCGAAGGTTCGTGGCGATCGCCGCGGCGATCGACTCGGTCCGCTCCGGCGCATCGCTGTCGATTCGAAGCATGGTCTCGCTCATCGATCGGCTCCCGATGCGTGTTCGAATCCATGAGCGGAGATGTCGATCAGGCGATCGCCCGATCGCAGCCCCACCGCCGTTTCGCCGCGGGCGACCACCCGACCGATGATCCGGACCGGCGTGCCCGCGACAGACGGTGGCGGAGCGCCGTCGCTCGTGAACAGCAGTTCGAAGTCCTCGCCGTCCCCGATCGCCTGCTCGATCGAGCAGCCATCACGCGTCGGGATCGAGTCGGCATCGAGTTCGATCGCGATCGACTCGTCGTGCTCGACGAGATGGGCCGCGTCGACGCCGAGTCCATCGCTCACGTCGATCATCGAGTGCAGTCGAGGGCCCAGCCCGTCGCCCAGTTCGATCGCCTCCGCGAGTCGCGGCGGGAAGTCGAGATGGCGCCCGCCGCCATCCGGAGCGAGGCTTCCCCCAAGGGTTCCGGTGACGCAGACGCGGGCGCCGATCACGGCGCCGCGCCTGGTGATCACCCGTCCGCTCCGCAGCGCCGGCAGCGCGAGGATCGCGACGGACAGCGTCAGGGGCGCGTCGTCGGCGTGCACCGTCGTGTCGCCTCCCACGAGCGGACAGGCGAACTCGCCGGCCACCTCCCGGATGCCGACGAGCAACGCATCGGCGAGCGACTGTTCAGACCTTCGAGGAAGGGTCACCGAGGCAAGGCATGCCAGCGGCCTGGCCGCCATCGCGGCGACATCGCTCAGGTTTCGAAGAAGCGCCTTGCGGCCCACGAGCCTCGGGTCGGTGCCGGAGCGAAAGTGCCGGCCCTCGACGACCGCATCGATCGCCGCGAGCACCCGCTCCGGCCCGATCCTGAGAACCGCCATGTCGTCGCCCGCCGCCAGTTCGACCGCCGCCGGCATGGTCGGCTCGGTGGCGAGGAGATCCTGGATGAACCGACGTTCCTGCATGGCGATCGGAGTCTCGTTTCCTCAGACGTGCGTGCGATTGGGGTCGTCCGCCGACCGGACGCGGCGAATCCATCGCTCGCGGGCCAGCGCCCGCATCACGGCGGCGGTTCGTGCGGAAGCCCCCTGCCGGCGACGGATCTCCGCACGACCGGCCTCGGCGATCTCGTGGCGGCGCGAGGGCGATCGAAGGAGTTCGCCGACGCGGGCGGCGAGCGATTCGGGGCCGCATTGCACGAGTCCCCCCGCCGCGACGAGACCCTCGACCGCGCTCGCGAAGTCGGCGACCGCCGGACCGATGACCGTGGGCTTCCCGAGCGCGATCGGTTCGACGGGATCGGACCCGAAGAGCGATCCGAAGCTGCGTCCGACCACGACCACGTCCGCGAGCGCATAGGCCTGCCGCAGTTCACCGAGAGTGTCGAGCAGAAATCGACCGGTCTCGCTGCCGCGATCGCCACGGCTTCGCCTGGCGCAGCCTCGCAACACCGTCGCGGCGGCGTCGCACCATTCCGGGCGACGCGGGGCGCAGAGCAACTGCACGTCCGAAGGCACGGCCCGCTCGAGCAAGGCGTGTTCCTCGGGCGCCGTCGATCCCGCCACCACCAGAGGCCGCGACCGATCGATCCCCATGGCCTCCGCCAGCGCCTCGGCGCCCTCGACCCGATCCTCGATCCTCGCGCTGTCCCACTTGAGGTTGCCGGTCGTCTCGATCCGATCGCGCGGCACCCCAAGGGCTTCGAACCGGCTCGCGTAGGACTCTTCCTGCGCAAGCACCCGGGTCAGTCCGCGGAACATCGGCGCCACGAGCGGGCGAACGCGTCGATACCCGCGGAAGCTTCGGGCACTCAGCCGACCGTTCACGACGACCACGGGAATCCCGCGTCGGCGACAGGCCTCGACGAGGTTCGGCCAGACCTCGAGCTCGACCGTCGCGACAAGATCCGGACGCACGCGATCGAGGAACCGCCCGACCGCTCGCGACAGGTCGAGCGGGTACTGCTCGACCGGGTGCCGCGGCTCGAAGAGATCGATCGCCCGCCGAAGCCCGGTGCTCGTGGTCGAGGCGAAGACCAACTCGATCGAGGCGTCGCCTTCACCGGCCGCGAGGAGTTCCACCATCGTCCGACACGCGTTCACCTCCCCCACCGAGACGCCGTGCAGCAGGATCCGTGGCGATCGGGCTTCCGGCAGCCGGATCCCGTCGCCAAGCCTCGCCCCCCAGTCCATGACGAGGTTGCCGCGGCGCGCGAGGTGCGGCATCAGCCCCGGACTCGCGAAGGCGGCGGCGGAGAGGTAGGCCGCGTCGATCAGAAGGCCCATGGCGGAGTCGATCCTAGCGGCGACTCACTTCACGCCCTTCGGGCCGCCGTCGGAGAGGTACTTGGCGGCAATCGCCTGCTCGAGATCGATCTCGCAGACGTTGGCGAGCGTCGTCAGCCACGCAAGCACGTCGGCGAACTCCTCGGCGAGGTTCTCCAGGTCCGCCTTGCCCTGCTCCCGGCGCCCAAGTGCATGCGCCAGTTCTCCAACCTCCTCGCTGAACCAGAGGAAGGTGCCGGGAACGCCACGGGCACGATCGGTCTCGAGATAGCGGTCGCGGATCAGCTGTTGAAAGTCGGCGAGGCGCATGGGTCGGGGCTCTCCAGGGCGGCGCTCCGGGAACGAGAACGCCCCCCCCCACGGCGGGGCGGAAGCGTCCACCGCGGGG
>JBMSXH010000027.1:0-12342 GCA_049425445.1 Phycisphaerales bacterium
CGTCGAAGTCGTTGAAGATCTCCTGGAACTTCGGGATGACGAAGTACATGATGCCGGTCACGATCAGCACCGCGATCGTGATGACGACGCTCGGGTAGATGAGAGCGCTCTTGATCCGGCGCCTCAGGCGATCGGCCTTCTCCATGAAGTCGGCGAGTCGCTGGAGGATGACGTCGAGCACGCCGCCGATCTCGCCGGCGTTGACCATCTTGCAGTAGAGGCGATCGAACGCCGCGGGGTGCTTGGCCATCGCGTCGGAGAGGCTCGAGCCGCTCTCGACGTCCTCCGCGACGCCGGACAGGATGTTCTTGAGCCGTCCCGGCTTCTGCTGCTGCTCGAGCACCTGGATCGAGCGGAGCAGCGGCAGGCCTGCGTCCTGCAGCGTCGACAACTGGCGGGTGAAGAGCGTCATGCGCTTCAGCGCGACTCGGCCGAACGCGAGGGAGAAGCCCTTCCGCTTCTTCTTGGCCTTGGTGCGGGCAGCGCTGCCGGCGGCTCCGCCGCCGCCCTTGATCTTCTGCTCGCGGACCGAGGTCGGGAAGAATCCCTGGCTCTTGATCCGCTGCACCGCCTCGTCGGCGGTCTTCGCCTCGATGGAGCCCTTCTGGGGCTTGCCCGCTGCGTTCAGGGCCTCGTAGCTGTAGGTCGGCATGGACGCTCGTCTCCGGCCGCCCGTCGGCGGCGATGCGCACGCACTCGGTGTTCCGTCACTCTTCGGCGATCGTCTCGCGGACGACCTCGTCGATCGTGGTCTGGCCTTCGAAGATCGAGAGCAGCCCGCTCTCGCGGAGCGTCCGCATGCCGCGGCGACGCGCCTCGGCCCGCAGCACCGCGGTCGAACCCTGCTGCATGATCAGCTCGCGCATGGGGTCGTCCATGCGCATGATCTCGAAGATGGCGAGCCGTCCCCGGTATCCGGTGCGGTTGCACTGGTCGCAGCCGCGGCCGCGGAAGAAGGTGCGGCCCTGCACGTCGGCCGGCCGCAGGGAGAGCTCCATGAGCTGCTCCTCGCTCGGCGCGTACTCCTCCTTGCACTTGACGCAGATCCGTCGCACGAGCCGCTGGGCGACGATCGCCTCGATGGTCGCGGTGAGGAGGAAGTTCTCGACGCCGAGGTCCTGCAGTCGCAGGATGCTGCTCGGCGCGTCGTTGGTGTGCAGCGTGGTGAACACCAGGTGGCCGGTGAGCGAGGCCTGGATCGCGATCTGGGCAGTCTCGAGGTCTCGGATCTCGCCGACGAGGATGATGTCGGGGTCCTGCCGAAGGAACGACCGCAGCAGCCGCGCGAAGGTCAGCTCCTGGTCGAGATTCACCTGGCACTGGATGAGGCCGTCGATGTCGTACTCGACCGGGTCCTCCGCGGTCAGGATCTTGGTGGCCGGGTCGTTCAGCTCCTGCAGCGAGGCGTAGAGCGTGGTGGTCTTGCCCGAGCCGGTCGGCCCGGTCACGACCACGATGCCGTTGGGACGGCGAATGATCGACCGCATCGTCTCGAGCTCGTCGTCGCGAAGGCCCACCCGATCGAGGCTCAACTGCACGTTCGACCGGTCGAGCACGCGCATGACCACGCTCTCGCCGAACATCGTGGGCAGCACCGCGACGCGGAGATCGATCGGAGCCCCGCCGATGGTGAGCTCGATGCGACCGTCCTGCGGAAGGCGCCGCTCGGCGATGTTGAGCTTGCTCATCACCTTGATGCGGCTGACGATCGGCAGCGCCAGGTGCTTCGGCGGCGGGATCATCTCGTAGAGGACGCCGTCGATGCGGTAGCGCATCTTGAACTCGTCCTCGAACGGCTCGAAGTGGATGTCGGAGGCCTTGTCGCGGATCGCCTGCAGCAGGACGAGATTCAGCAGCTGGATGACCTTGTTGTCGTCCGCCGCCGCCTCGAGGCTCGCCAGATCGATCGAGTCGCCCCGCCCCGACACCGCCGCGACCGCGGACGACTCGCCGATGTCGGCGTAGATGTCCGTCATCGAACGGGTGCCGGTCGAGAACTTCGCCTTGAGAACCTCGTCGACCTCCTCCGGCGGCGCGACCACCGCGGAGACCTTGAAGCCCATCAGCAGCCGAAGGTCGTCGATCGCCTTGAAGTTGTCCGGGTCCTTCATCGCGATCGTGAGACGCTTGCCCTGTGGCTCGTACTCGATCGGGACGACCTGGAAGGTGTTGGCGGCTTCCGATGGCAACGCCTCGAGGATCCCGGAGTCGATCTCGAGGTCCTTCAGGTGGATGAACCGCAGGCCCGCCTGGCCGGCCCGGGCCTCGAGCACGTCCTCCTCGGTGACGTAGCCGAGCTCGATCAGGATCCGTCCGATCAGTTCCCGCTTCGTCTTCTGGATCTCCAGTGCTTCGTGGACCTGATCGCGGCTCACCTTGCCGAGCTTGGTCAACACGCGGCCGAGACGCCGTCCCTTCAGTTCCTCGACGGGCAGGCTCATCGCTCGCCCCCGATCCGGCGGGCGGATTCCCCGCAAGCCGGGCGGCGGACGCTGCCGCCTCGACTCGGCATTGCCAGAGGGTGGGAGTGAAGGATCGCGGCGAGGACGGGCATTGGAGGAATGTTCATCGGAGATGCAGGTTCCGGTTGCTCGATTCTGACCGCCTCAGCGGCATGACATGTGGACTTCAACCCCTAAACCCCTGATTTGGCAAGATCGATCCAGAGGCGTTTCGACCTTCGGGGCCACCGGACAGGCTCCACGACGACCTGCGATTGGCCAAACCCTGCAGCACCGGGGGCCTTGTGACGCCGCCGACCGCCTCCCCGTTCAGGCTTCCTCTTCCGACTTCTCATCGAGTTCCGCTCGGCCCACGAGACCTCCAGAGCGGTGGACCTTCTCCGCCAGATCGCCGGGATCCTTGCCTTTATCAATCATCTCTTCCGCCGAGATGATCCCCTGCGAATAGAGGTTCCAGAGGTGATCGTCGAGCAGCTGCATTCCGAACTTCCTGCCGGTCTGAATCGCCGAGTCGATGCGGAAGGTCTTGTTCTCGCGGATGAGGTTCGCGATCGCGGGGGTGACCACGAGGAACTCGTAGGCGGCCACCCGGCCCGGGCGATCGTTCCGCGCCAGCAACTGCTGACTGAGCACGCAGAGGAGGCTCGTCGAAAGCTGGACCCGGACCTGGGCCTGCTGGTTGGTCGGGAACGCATCGATGATTCGGGTGATGGTGCCCGCGGCACCCGTGGTGTGCAGGGTGCCGAACACGAGGTGGCCCGTTTCCGCGGCGCGGATCGCGGCTTCCATCGTCTCGAGGTCGCGCATTTCGCCGACGAGGATCACGTCCGGGTCCGATCGGAGCACGCGGCGAAGCGCTTCGGCGAACGTCGGCACGTCGCTGCCGACTTCACGCTGGTTCACGACCGACTTCTTGTGGACGTGGTAGTACTCGATCGGATCCTCGGCCGTCACGATGTGGCGGTCGAAGTTCGTGTTGATGTAGTCGATCATGGTCGCGAGCGAGGTGGTCTTGCCCGAGCCGGTCGGCCCGGTCACCACGAACAGTCCTCGCGGACGCCGCACGAGCTCCTGCACGATGTCCGGCAAGCCGATCTGCTCGAAGGTGAGCAGGCGACTCGGAATCAGTCGGAGCACCATGCTGACGTGCCCCTTCTGCTTGAAGATCGAGACGCGGAAGCGGGCCTGGTCTCCGTAGCCGAAGCCGAAGTCCGTGCCGCCCATCTCCTGCAGTTCCTGCTGGTTCTTCTCCGGCGTCACCGACTTCATGAGCGCGACCATGTCGTCGGGATCGAGGACCTTGGTCTGCAGGCTGCGGAGCTTGCCGTTGAGTCGCACGGTCGGGGGGCGACCGACGCTCAGGTGGAGGTCCGAGCAGTCCTGGCGGATGACGGTGTCGAGCAGTCGGTCGATCTGAAGGGTTGACATGGTGACCTGAAGCGGTGTCGGGGTGCGGTCGTGGTGGTTGCGGGGCCCCCCCCCGTCGGCCTCAGCCGATCTCGTTGGGGTTGAAGCCTTCGATCTGCGCGAAGCGGGCGACCTCGCTCGGCGTGGTGTCGCCGCGGAGGATCTTGATCTTGCCGTCGCCGAGCAGGCTTCGCATGCCGCTGCGGATCGCGGCCTCGCGCAGCTTCGAGATCGAGGCCCGTTCGAACGCGAGATCTCGGATCTCGCTGTTCATGATCATCATCTCGAAGATCGCCTTGCGGCCGCGGTAGCCGCTGCTGCCGCAGGCCGCGCAGCGACCAGGCTTGCTGATGTTGCCGCGGGAGATCTCCTCCTCGCCGATGCCGACGAGCCGAAGCATCTTGCGATCGGGATCCGGATCGGGCTGCCGGCACTTGGGGCAGAGCATGCGGATGAGCCGCTGCGCCATGATCGCCTGGATCGAACTCGCCACGAGGAAGGGCTTCACGCCCATGTCCACGAGACGGGTGATCGCCGACGGCGCGTCGTTGGTGTGGAGCGTCGAGAAGACCAGGTGGCCGGTGAGGGCCGCCTGGATCGCGATGTCCGCCACTTCGCGGTCTCGGATCTCGCCGACGAGGATGACGTTCGGCGCCTGACGGAGCATCGACTTCAGGATGATCGGGAACGACAGCCCGATGCCCTCGCGGACCTGGACCTGATTGATGCCCTTGAAGTTGTATTCGACCGGGTCCTCGGCGGTGATGATCTTCTTGTCCGGGCGATTGAGCACGTCGAGCGCCGAGTAGAGCGTCGTCGTCTTGCCCGATCCGGTCGGCCCGGTGACGAGGAAGATGCCGTTGGGCCGGCGGATGATCTTGTTGAAGACGTCGAGGTTGTCCGCCTCGAAGCCGAGGTTGACCAGGCCGATCCGCACCGAATCCGGCCGGAGGATTCGCATGACCACGCTCTCGCCGTGGTAGGCCGGGCAGCACGAGACGCGGAAGTCGATCGCCGTGCCGTCGACCACCATCTTGATGCGGCCGTCCTGCGGAACGCGTCGCTCCGCGATGTTCACGCCGGCCATCAGCTTCAGTCGGGCCAGGATCGAGGACTGCATGCGCTTGGGCAGGTTGTCCCGCACATGGCAGTGGCCGTCGATGCGGTAGCGGAGCATGACGCGGTCGGCCATCGGCTCGACATGGATGTCGGAGGCCCGTCCCCGCACCGCCTCGATGATGATTCGGCTGCAGAGCCGCACGATCGCCGAATCGCCGCCGCCGCCCGCGTCGACGTCGATCGAACTGTCGATCGAGGTGTCGACGCTCTTGTCGACCGTCACGTCGACCGAGTCGGTGACGAGGCTCTCCTTCGAGAGCATGCTGCTCGACGCGGCGGCGCCGCCACCGCCAGCCCCGGCGAGGTAGCCCTCGATCTGGGACCGCGGCGCGATCGCGGTGTCGATCTCCGAGTTCAGCCGGAACCGGAGCAGGTCGAGCGTCTCGAGATCCATCGGATCGTGGATCAGGAGCTTGAGCCTGCCGCCCTGCTTCTGCAGCGGCAGCACGAGGTACTTCTTCGCGAGGTCCTCGGGCATCAGCGCCATGTCGACGCGATTGCTGTTCTCGGGACGATCGAGGTTCAGGAACTCGACGCCGAACTGGTCGGCGAGCGCCTTGGAGACGTGCTCCTCCTTGCAGGCACCGGCCTCGACCAAGGCCTCGCCGACGCGTCGACCGCTGCTCCGAGCAGCCGCGACCGCCGTCTCGACCTGCTGGGCGGTCACATGCCCTGCCTCGACCAGGATTTCACCGAGCTTCTTGCGGACCTTGCGTGCCACCTGGGACTCCGGTTGCCTCGCGAACCCGGGCGCGACGGCGCTCGGTCGAAGATCTCTAGTATGAGGGCGTGCCCGATGCTGGGCAAACGCCCTTCCCGCGCATCGTGTCGGCCGCGGGTCGGACTCGCCGCGGCGGAGGCGTGCTCGAACCGGTGCCTCGCCCCATCATCATGTCGAACGCACCCTCGCCGTCACCTGCAGGCAACTCGTCGCGTCGCTCCGGCCCACGAACGCTGGTGACCGCCGGACCGACCCACGAACCGATCGACCGGGTCCGCTTTCTCGGAAACCGGTCGTCCGGGCGACTGGGGTTGGCCATCGCGGAGGCGGCCGCCCGGCGCGGATGCCCCACCACCCTGCTCCTCGGACCGGTCGAGTCGCCGCCGAGCCCGTCCATTCCGCAACTCGAGCTCCTTCGGTTCCGGACCGCCGCGGATCTCGAGCGTCTTCTCCGCGAGCACGCGCCCGAGTGCGACCTCATCGTCATGGCGGCGGCCGTGGCGGACTTCCGGCCACGGTCCCTTCACGACGGAAAGCATCGACGGACCAACGAGGGCCTGACGCTTGAACTCGAAGCGGTGCCCGACCTGCTCGCGGGACTTGCTTCGAGGCGGCGAGCCGGCCAACGGATCGTCGGCTTCGCCCTCGAGGAGGCCTCCGATCTCGAGCATCGAGCGGTTGCCAAGCTCCGCCGCAAGGCGATCGATGCGATCGTCGCCAATCCCCTCGAGACGATGGACTCCCGCGAGGTCCGAGGACTGCTGTTCTTCGCAGACGGACGCCGCGAGACGCCGCCCGGGCACCCCAAGGCGATCGCCAAGGAGGCCTTCGCGTCCTGGCTCGTCGATCGACTGCTTGCGGACGACCGGACCTCCGTCCACGCCGAGATCTAGGCCGATCACCTGCCCCGAACGTCCCGACACCGCTCCAACGCCAGCACCGCGAAGGCGGTGCCGTAGGGATGCCCGTAGCCGTAGAGCGGGAAGTCGAGCCAGGATCCGTCGGGATTCTGGATGCCCGCGAGCACCTCCTCGAGCCACGGCGCGTACTCGCTGCTCGCGGGCGACTCGAGCAGCGCCGCGTTCTCCGCCGCGTACCAGTGCCCGTAGAGGTAGTAGTAGCCCGAGTTCTGGTAGTAGGCCTCGTGCGGTCGAGGTCGGCCCTGCCCGATCTGGAGATAGCGGTGCTCGCGACGCATCGCGTCGAGTCCCGCCTCGACCTCGGCGAGCGACACCCGATCTCCAAACAGGTGGAGCGCAAGGTTGCACGGCTGGCTTCGGGCCAGCGAGCCTTGGACCATGTTGAACCCCGCGGCCGGACGAAAGAGCGCGTAGGTCCCGTAGACGTAGGCGCCGCTCGGCAGCCGCAGCCGCTCGATGACCGCGACCGCGTCGTCGAGACGCGCCTCGGGATACCGCACGCCGACACCCTCGGCGTCCCGCAGCGCCAGCAGCACCGACGCGGTGTTGAAGCTCGTCGTCATGTCGCCGGAGGGAACGGCCGCGGCGTGGTTGAAGTCGTAGTAGCCCCAGCCGCCATCGGCCGCCTGCGTGGCGGCCAGCATCGAGACCTCCCGTGCGAGCAGCGATCGCAGCGCCGACTGGCGATCCGGCAGCAGTCCCGACCCGATCACCCGCGCGGCGGCCTGCACAAGGTAGGTGTGGGTCCAGACGTTGTAGAAGGTGTCGCCCGTCGCGCGCAGGCTCGGCTCCGTCGAGAGGAGATACGACACGCCACGTTCAAGCGCGCGTCGAGCATCCGCGTCGCCTCGTTCGGCCGCCGGAAGCAACGCCATCGTCGCAAGCGCACTCGTGGCGTCCTTGAACGCGCGATGGCTCGCGACGGTGCCGAGATAGATCTCGCCGGGCCGCGCCGATTCGAAGCTTCCCCACGAACCATCCGCGTTCTGATGGAGGCACAACCACTCGATTCCGCGGCCGAGGCTGGCCGAGATCGACCCGCCGGCCACGGTCGGCGCCGCGACGGCGGACGGCGTCGTCCGGTCGCCGCGACTCGCGTCCGCGGCATCTCGCTTCGGAGCCACACAGGCGCCGAGCACGAAGCAGAATCCAGCCGCGATCGAAAGCGGGCCACCGAGCGGATGGGGCCGCATGCTTCTCACGGGGCGAGTCCGCCCGGCGCCTTCGACTCGGGCTCCGGCACCACGACCCGGTCGCCGGGCTCGAGCCCCTCGAGCACTTCGACGAGGGTCACGCCGGTCCGTCCGGTGACGATCTCCCGCTCCGTCTCCCGGCCATCGAGCAGGACGAGCACGAACGTGCGATCGCCATCGCGGCGAACCGCGTCGAGCGGGATCGCCACGACCGGCTCGGTGCGGGTGGTCGCCGAGACCTTCGCCTCGAGGCCGATCAGCATGCGCGGATCGCTCGCCGGCATCTCGATCCGGGCCGGAAACGCGGCCCCCTTTCCCTCCGCGGTCCCGATTCGCGAGAGACGCGCGATCGTGCCGCTCGCCGCGAGTCCCGGCACCGTGGGCAGCGAGACGTCGACCGCGGCGCCCGCCTCGAGCCAGCCGAGTTCCTGCGGGCCCACCCTGGTCTCGATCGAGAACGCCGAGGCGTCGAGCACCTCCGCGAGCCGCTGACGGGCGTCGAGTCCATCGCCCGGCCCGAGCGCGATCGCGGTCAGCAGACCGGTCGCCGGCGCGACGATGTCCGTCGCGACCAGATCGCTTTCGAGATCCGAGACCCGTTCGCTCAGGTCCTCCACTCGCCGCGTGGCGTCGGCGAGCGCGAGTCGTCGACGGATCGCCTCGAGCCGCTGCGAGATCTCCGCGTGGCGAAGCTCCTCCGCCGACCACTCCGCGCGATCCTCGGCATCCCGATCGCGATCGGGCATCTGCACGTCCAGGAAGATCTCGTGATCGATCTTCGCCAAGGCAAGACTCTCCTGCGCTCGGGCCATCGATCGCCGCGCTCGCTCGAGCACGATGTCCTTGGTCTCCGTGGCGAGGCTCGTGCCCGCGTACATCGACTCGAGTTGATCGAGTTCCTGCCGCTGATTCGTCAGCGAATCCTCGCTGCCCTGAAGCCGCAGCACCGCGCCTCGCTGCTGGCGATCCCGCTCGGTCTCGCGATGCAGTTCAAGCGCCTTGGCCGCCCGCTCGGCGGCGAGCCGCTTCCGCTCGAGCGTGGTCAGGCCCGCCTCCTCCGCGATCCGCTGCTCCTCGCGAAGCAGATCGAGCCGAAGCGAGGCCTCCTCCAACTCGATGCGGGCCCGCTCGAGGGCCTCCTCGATCTCCTCGGTCTCGAGTCGAAGCAGCAGGTCGCCGGCCTCGACCGGACCGCCATCGAGGAGCACCTCGCGAACCACGAGGCCTCCCCGAAACGACTTCAGCATCAGCCGCACCGGCAACTTGCGGGCCGCCGCGAGCCGTCCCGTCGCCTCGAGGCGCAGTTCGATCGGGGTGGCCTCGACGGTCCAAGGTGGCGCCGCGATCGCTCCGGCCGACGCCCCCCACGCGATCGACGCGACCAGCAGCGAGGTCCGCATGGCGCGGAGCGTCCCGGGAGCGGGATCCCGTTCGAGTGTTCGCGAGCCGGCTTGTCGCTGCATGAGGTGATCTCCGAGTCGGGATCTTCAGATGCCACCCTGTGTCACGGTGGAGTGATCGTGCAGCGGTTTATACTCCGCCCCCCTCGTCCGCGGGCTGCAGGCTCGCCTGGCGATGGCGATCGCTTCGATCGCCGCTTCCGAACGTCCTCCCGCGGAGAACTCAGCGATGCAGCTCGGCATGATCGGCCTCGGCCGGATGGGTGCGAACATGGTCCGACGCCTCATGAAGGCGGGCCATCAGTGCGTGGTCTTCGACGTCAATCCCGCCGCGGTCAAGGCGCTCGAGAAGGAGGGCGCGATCGGCGCCTCCTCGCTCGAGGACTTCGCGTCGAAGCTCACCTTGCCCCGCTCGGCATGGCTCATGGTGCCCGCCGGCCTCGTCGATCAGACGATCGAGGCGCTTCGTCCGCACCTGTCGAAGGACGACGTCCTCGTCGATGGCGGCAACTCCTACTACCGCGACGATCTCCGGCGTTCGAAGGATCTCGCCGGCTCCGGCATCCACTACGTCGATTGCGGCGTCAGCGGCGGGGTGTGGGGACTCGAGCGGGGCTACTGCCTGATGATCGGCGGCGACGACACCGCGGTGAAGCGGCTCGATCCGGTCTTCAGGACCCTCGCGCCGGGCAAGGGCTCGCTCGACCCGACCCCGGGTCGCCCCGCCAATCGCGGCACCGCGGACGAGGGCTACCTGCACTGCGGGCCCTCGGGCGCCGGGCACTTCGTGAAGATGGTCCACAACGGCATCGAGTACGGCATCATGGCCGCCTACGCCGAGGGGCTGAACATCATCAAGAACGCCGACGTCGGCCTGCGCAAGCAGGAGGTCGACGCCGAGACCACGCCGCTCCGCGAGCCGGAGGCGTACCAGTACGCCGTCGACATCGGCGAGGTCGCCGAGGTCTGGCGACGCGGCAGCGTGATCGGATCGTGGCTGCTCGACCTGACGGCGGCGGCGCTCGTCGCGGACTCGTCGCTGAAGGACTTCGCCGGACGCGTGAGCGATTCGGGGGAAGGCCGCTGGACGCTCGAGGCCGCGATCGACGAAGGCGTGCCCGCCCCGATCCTCGCAGCCGCCCTCTTCAACCGCTTCGACAGCCGCGGCAACGCGGACTTCGCGAACAAGATCATGTCCGCCCAACGATTCCAGTTCGGCGGACACCACGAGAAGCCCGCCTGATTGGGAGCGCGTTCCCTTCGACCGACGCGTGATCGACGCCGCGCCGCCGGCAAGCGGCTGGAGTGCCCACGATGACCACGACCCCTCCCTCGGACGCCCTCGTCTTCTTCGGGGCCACCGGCGATCTCGCGTTCAAGCAGATCTTCCCGAGCCTCCAGGCGCTCGCGAAGCGCGGCCATCTCAACGTGCCGGTGATCGGCGTCGCCAAGGACGACTGGAGCGACGATCAGCTTCGAGCCCGCGCCACCGAGAGCCTCAAGACCCACGGCGGCGTCGACGACGCGGCGTTCAAGGTCCTCTCCGATCGGCTTCGCTACGTGGGCGGCGACTACGCCGATCCGGCGACCTTCGCGAAGCTGAAGTCAGCGCTCGGCGAGGCGAAGCGCCCGCTCCACTACCTCGCGATCCCGCCGGTCCTCTTCGGCAAGGTCGCGGAGCAGCTCAAGGCCTCCGGCTGCGCCGACGACGCGCGGGTCGTCGTCGAGAAGCCATTCGGACGCGACTCCGCCTCGGCGAAGGCGCTCAACGCCACGCTGCACTCGGCCTTCCCCGAGGAGTCGATCTTCCGCATCGACCACTTCCTCGGGAAGGAGCCGGTGCAGAACATCCTCTACTTCCGCTTCGCCAACACCTTCCTCGAGCCGGTCTGGAACCGCCACTTCATCGACCACGTGCAGATCACGATGGCGGAGGACTTCGGCGTGCAGGGCCGCGGCGTCTTCTACGACGCGACGGGCTGCATCCGCGACGTCATCCAGAACCACCTCCTGCAGATCGTCTCCTGCCTCGCGATGGAACCTCCGCACTGGGACGACCCCGAGTCGGTGCGGGACCAGAAGGTCGAGCTGCTCAAGAGCATCCATCCGCTCACCACCGATCACGTGACGCGGGGGCAGTTCGTCGGATACCACGACGAGCCCGGGGTCAAGCCCAATTCGACGGTGGAGACCTACGCCGCGGTCAAGTTCGAGATCTCCGACTGGCGATGGGACGGCGTGCCGTGGTACATCCGCACCGGCAAGCGCATGCCCGCGACGACGACGGAGATCCGCGTGCAGTTCCGTCGCCCGCCGTCGGTGGTCTTCCCCGAGAGTCAGCCGCCGCCGGCCAACTACCTGCGCATCCAGATCAAGCCGCGGATCGAGGTCGATCTGGGCGTCCGCGCCAAGAAGCCCGGCGTCGCGATGCTCGGCGAGGACGCGGTGCTCTCGGCCGTCGACACCGATCCGGACATGATGGAGGCCTACGAGCGCTTGCTCGGCGACGCGCTTCGCGGCGACGCGACGCTCTTCTCGCGGCAGGACGAGGTCGACGCGGAGTGGCGGATCGTCGACGCCATCCTCGACGACGCCACGCCCTGCTACACCTACGAGCCGGGCACGTGGGGGCCGGAGGAGTGCAACCAGGTCGTCATGCCCCCGGAGGGCTGGCACAACCCTGCCGGTTGAGCGACGCTCCCGGTCGCAACGCGAAGGTCGTCGGACCTCCGGGCGGCCCGCCCGCTTGGAACTCCGACTGGCCCTGATCCCCCGCTCGCGGCGAGGCACGGCGGCGCGTCGCCCGCGGGTTCCGCGACGATCGTCGGGCGCCCGGCGGCCCGCACGGCCCCCTCGACCAGCGGGCCGAAGCGGCCGCCCTCGTCTCGATCCCCCAACGATTTCATGAATTCGGAGCGAGGTCCGTTTGCATCGGCCGAATCCCGCGGCACGCTTCGGGCAGAGGGAGGGTCCCCATTCCCCTTGTTGGAGGACCCTGAACGATGCGTTCCACGATCCTTGTTGGTTCCGTCGCCGCTGCTGCGACGGTTGTCTCCTTCGCCTCGGCCGACACCTTCCCGACGCCGTCGCCCTTCTCGGGCTCGTCGTCCCTCGCTGGCG